>CAVDWN010000228.1:0-2879 GCA_963612535.1 Sphaerochaetaceae bacterium | reverse complement strand
GGGGTGTAAGCGAATGAGGGTTGCGAAGCGCCTTGCCAACAGCATGGCCAGCTTTTCCTTGCACGCGCGAACCTTCCTTCCCGTTGCGCCGATAGAGACAGCCTGCGCAAGCCGGCGAGCCAGCAGGGGCAAGTTCCCATGGCGCACCCGCAGCGCGGGAACCGGAACCACCACCGAAGCGGTACCAGCCGAACAAGTATAACGCCGGCAGGAAAACCAGCTGCAGCAAGAGGCCGGCATCAATGCCAAGAATCTGCACCCTGGCCACGTTAACCATCCTGCAACCACAACACGGGATGACCTGCTAGAATCTTTTTCTATAGGCGAATGCGGTCAATTTCCATAGGAAATGACCGCATCGAAAACCGAGGAGGAAAGAGTTCCACATGAGCAAGCACAAACCGCAGCACGCAAAGCCCTCTCAGGGCGCTAAGGCCCTTACCGGTGCCGCCCGTTCCGCCACCGCCGTGGCCCTGACGGTCGCACTCGGCAGCAGCGCACTCGTTGCGCCTGCCGCCGCCTTCGCCGACAGCACGGCAACCGGCACCACTTCCACCAGCCTGAGCGCCACCGACCCTCAGGCTGCCAAGGATGCCGCAGAGCAGAAGGTCAAAGACACCCAGGCCGCCATGGAGCAGGCAAAGCAAGCGCTCTCCGACGCAACCGATGCCGCCGACGCCGCAAAGAAGGCCTACGAGAACGCTCAGGCAGATCAGGAAAGCGCCAAAGCCGCTCTGACTGAAGCCCAGGAAACGCTGAAGAAGGCAAAGGAAGATGCCGATGCCGCTGAAGCCGCTTTCCAGGAGATGCTCCAAGACCTGGAAATGACCGAAGATGAATTCCGCGAAGCACTGCAAAAGGAAAAGGACAAGTTCGCTCAGATCGAAGCTGATTACAAGGATGCCACTGCGAAGGCAGAAGAGGCTAAGAAAGCCTACGATGAAAAGCAGCAGGAACGCGATGCGGCCGATAAAGCAAAGGCCGATGCTGAAGACGCCTACAACAAGGCAAGTGATGCTTACGAAGAGGTAAAGGCGGAAGCCGCTAAGGCCAAGCAAGCGAAGAAAGACGCTGAAAAAGCAGTCAAAACCGCAACGAAAGCCAACGATACGGCGGTAAAGAACCTACAGACAGCCAAGGAGAACCTCGATTCGGCTAAGCAGCAATACGGCGAAGAAAGCGACCAATACAAAAAAGCGCTCGAGGCATATGAAGAGGCCGAAGACAAAGCAGAAATCGCAAGCCAAGCACTGGCAACGGCCCAGCAGGCGCTAGAGGAAGCTGAGCAGGCCAAGGAAGCCGCAGACCAGAAGGCTGCCGAGGCAAAAGATGTCTGCGACCAAGCAAAGGCCGATAAAGACGAGGCTGAAGACTACTACAAAAGCCTGAAGCCCGCTTACGATGAAGCCAAATCGGCCAGCAAGGCTGCAGACAAAGCAGCCAAGACGGCCGAGAAAACATATAAAAAGGCCGTTGAAGCGTACGACAAGGAAGTCGCACCTTACGAGAAGATCCTCAATGCCAAGGATGAAACCGCAGAGGCGCTCGATGGCGCCGAAGCCGCCCTTTCCGATGCCGTAATAGCATTGGCCCAGGCCGCCGAGAACACCCAGAACGCCAAGGCTGCGCTTGAAGCCGCAGAGGCAGACGTGAAAGCCAAGCAGGCTGCCTACGATAAGGCGTGCGATGCATACAAGGCTGCTCAGGACGAGCTTGCAGATGCCGAGGCCAAGCTTGCCGCCTACCAGAAGCCGGCATCCGATTCGAAGAGCTCTGCTCCCAAAACCGCCGATGAATCCCCTGCTCCTGCAGTAGCAGTTGCAGCTGGGCTTTCGATGGCTGGCCTTGCCGAAGCGCTTCGCCGCCGCCGCTCGCAGCAGCAGTAAAAGGCAAACGCCCGAAGCAGGGCACAGCCCTTGCCACACCAAAGCAAAAGCGGGTCGACCCCACCAGGCCGACCCGCTTTTTCATTCCTCAATCAATGCCAGCGTAGGCGCAATCCCGCTTCAGTTCCGCAAGCAACTTTTCACAGCATCCCATGCGGGGAGCAAAGCTTTTTCGTAGCGCTCCACCAAGATCTTCTTGGTGAATTCCTTCGTTCGCTTGTCGAGCACGCTGAAGTTAAGCACTTCACAAGGAAGCTGATCCACCAAAGCAACGACAGCATCCATGTTGAGTTTACGCATGAACCTATCCAAGGCCTTGTTGCACTCGATGTCCATAGCGGACGCTATGTATTCGAAGGGCTTCACGTGTCGCCCGCCATCCTTCGTGTAAACAGAAACGCAAGTTCCCACCGCATCCTGCTCAAGAAGATTTGCATCCTGCGCCCTTAGCTGGTTGGTAGATGCCTTCCGTTTGTTGAAAAACGAATTGCCGTTGTCGTACACGGGCGCAAGGCCGAGTATCTCGCCGCTTTTCGAAAGTAGCCCCCAATTGCCGTTGTTGCGGTCTTTGTTTCCAATGAATGCATCAACAATGAACATATCCCAAAAGCGTTCTCGAAGAGCCTGGCTGCTGTACACGCTGCCTAGCGAGTCCAGCGAAGTCAGCACATCAGACAGCAGCAAAACCCGCCCGTCAGACGGCCTTCGGGAAAACCCAGCGCTTCCATCGTCGGAAAGCGAGTTCTTCAGCATGCGAAACTCGATGAGCTCTTTGTCGGGCCATGCAAAATCTCTGCAGGCGCAAACCACTTTTCCCTCGCTAAAGCCCAAAACGGTTTCATGCACCGGGATGCCTACCAGCTCATAGACGTGCGAACCAAGCCATTCAGAAACAGGGCTCGTAGTGTAAGAGGCAAGATTGCCGCGCATGCCCGCCTTGGTTTCCGGGTATTTAAGCATCCAGGGAATGCCCTGATATTCGATTGCGACTTT
>CAVDWN010000227.1:0-2896 GCA_963612535.1 Sphaerochaetaceae bacterium | reverse complement strand
AACTGGGCTAAACTGGCATGCAGGCCCCTATAAACCTAAGGAAACGCCGAGCGATTCGTCTCACTCCGCCATGCGAAGGTGCAGTCGGCGCAATCGACCAGCGTTAACCTAAGTTAAATCGGGGCACAAGGAACACTTCGGAAGCGAACGAGAGGGAGAACATGAGCAGCCACCTTACCAAGCGTGCTTTGGAAAGCTCCCTGAAGCGCCTCCTAACCGAAAAACCCCTGGCCAAGATCACCATCGCCGACATCACCGAAGACTGCCAGATAAGCCGGATGACGTTCTACTACCACTTCAAGGACATCTACGACTTGGTGGAATGGTCGCTCGAGGAAGATGCCCTTACCGTCCTGAACGGCGCGCAAACGGTGGAAACCTGGGAAGAAGGCTACCTTGCGGTGCTGGGCGAACTGGAGCAGAACAAGCCGTTCATCACCGCCATCTACCGGGAAATGAGCCGCGAGCGCCTGGAGCGCTTCCTTCTGCCTGCAACGCGCAAGCTGGTGCTTGACGTTATGGAAGCCCGGCCAAACTGCGCCGACGTGCCAGAGATGAAGCGCGCATTCATCGCCGATTTCTACGCCCATGCCCTTGCCGGCGTGACGCTGGAATGGATAGGAAGCGGCCTTTCCGCCGAACCGCAAAACCTGGTAAGCAACGTTTCCCTGCTGTTGGAAGGCACGATGGACACCGCCATCGAGCGCTTCGCCCGCTGAACGGCTACTGCGAGCGCACCCATCCGCATACCCTGCCGACGCGCCGCGCTGTGCCCCGAACCGCAGTGCGGCCTAAACCCGGCCGATACGCCTCGCCATGGCCCGAATTGCAGCGTGGCGAAACCGCGCCAGCCAGCAAAAGCCCCACTCCCCCGCCCTGCATCGTCGCAAAACCCGGCCGCCGAACCCTTACAACCTGCGGCGTTTGATAAGGAACTTATCAAAGCCGAAAAGCTGCTCATGGCGCACGCCGCCCCATCCCACCACAATGGTGACCAGGGAGAAAAACTCCAGGCACCTGTTGCAGCCGTGCCCTTCTGAGGGGAATCGAAGAGCTGCCAGCGCAACAGGTGCCGCCATACGATGAGAGGGGACCTCATGTATTACTCCAGCGGAAACTACGAAGCATTCGCCCGCCCCAAGAAGCCCGAGGGCATCGAGCACAAAAGCGCCTACATCGTGGGCACCGGCTTGGCGGCGCTGAGCGCAGCATGCTATCTGGTGCGCGACGCCCAGATGCCCGGCAGCAACATCCACATCCTAGAGAAAGACCCTGTTGCGGGTGGCGCCTGCGATGGGGCGGACATCCCGGGCACCGGCTACGTGATGCGCGGCGGGCGCGAGATGGACAACCACTTCGAGGTGATGTGGGACTTGCTGCGCTCCATCCCATCCATCGAAGACCCCAGCGTCAGCGTCCTGGACGAGTACTACTGGCTGAACAAGGAAGACCCGAACTACTCGCTGTGCCGTGCCACCGAAAACCGCGGGCAAGACGCGCACACCGACGGCAAGTTCGGGCTTTCCGACAAAGCCGCCATGCAGATAATGAAGCTCTTCTTCACCCCGAACGAAGAGCTGTACGACCGCCCCATCACCGATTTCTTCGACGACGAGGTGCTGAACTCGAACTTCTGGCTGTACTGGCGCACCATGTTCGCGTTCGAGAACTGGCATAGCGCGCTGGAGATGAAGCTCTACATCAAGCGCTTCATCCACCACATCGCCGGCCTGCCCGACTTCAGCGCCCTGCGCTTCACCCGCTACAACCAATACGAGTCGATGATCCTGCCCATGCAGGAATATCTGCAGAAGGCGGGCGTGCAGTTCCACTTCAACACCAAGGTGGAAGACGTGCAGTTCAAAGTCAGCGACGAGGAAGGCCCGGTGCGCGCAGTTACGGGAACCGGGCAGGACACCATCCAGCGCATCCAGCAGGCGCAGTTCCCGCGCAACCCGCACAGCACGCCCAACAAGAAAACCGCCACGCGCATAACCGTGAACTGCAACGGCGAGACCAGCAACATCGACCTTACCGAAGACGACCTGCTGTTCATCACCAACGGCGGCTGCGTGGAAAGCTCCACCATCGGATCGCAGACGAAGGCGGCAGCATGGGATCCGCAGATCGAACCCGGCAACGGGTGGGACCTGTGGCGCCGCATAGCCAAACAGGACCCCAGCTTCGGGCACCCCGACACCTTCTGCGGGCAGCCGCAGAAGAGCAAGTGGATGAGCGCCACCGTTACCACGCTCGACGGCGAGATACCGCCCTACATAAAGAAGATCTGCAAGCGCGACCCCTTCACCGGCCACACGGTTACCGGCGGCATCGTAACGTGTCGCGACTCCAACTGGCTGATGAGCTGGACCATCAACCGCCAACAGCAGTTCCGCGACCAGCCCTCCGACCAGCTGAGCGTATGGGTGTACGGCCTGTTCCCCGACAACGAGGGCAACTACGTGAAGAAGCCCATGACCAAATGCACCGGCGAGGAGATCTGCCGCGAATGGCTGTGGCAGATGGGCGTGCCGGAAGATCAGATCGACGACCTGGCGAAGAACCACGCGAACACCGTGCCGGTGATGATGCCCTACATCACCGCGTTCTTCATGCCCCGCGCCGCCGGCGACCGACCCGACGTGGTGCCTGACGGCGCCGTGAACTTCGCCTTCCTGGGGCAGTTCGCCGAAACCCCGCGCGACACCATCTTCACCACCGAGTACTCGATGCGCACCGGCATGGAAGCCGTGTACACCCTGTGCGACGTGGACCGCGGCGTGCCCGAGGTTTGGGGCAGCACCTACGATGTGCGCGACCTGCTTATGAGCAGCGTGAAGCTGCGCGACGGCAAGCCCATAACCGACATGAGCATGCCCTTCATAGAGAAGTCCGC
>CAVDWN010000226.1:0-2900 GCA_963612535.1 Sphaerochaetaceae bacterium | reverse complement strand
CGAAAAAAGTTTCGACTATAGTATTTTCGCTTGTGCTGGTTGCTGGGCTTCTGCCCTGCTCTGCTTTTGCGGACGCCAAAGCCGGCGATGAGGTTAGCTCATCCCAAGCTGGCGTTTCAGGAAACGAAGAGAGCGCCAACGTTAATGACGCTCCTGGGGGTGGGCCGGCCAAGGACGAGACCAGCCCGAGCGATGATGAGGTTGATACTTCGTCTAGCTACGAGGGAGAAGCGGCCGGTACTTCCGGCTCCAACAGTGCCATCTCCGAGAAAGCTGCTTCTGAAGCATCCCTTTTGGCTGAAAATCCCGCTCAAAATAATGACGCCAGCGAGAAAACCGATGCCTACACGGTTTCCTATGGCACGCATGTTCAAGACCTAGGATGGCAAGACTGGGTCAAGGATGGCGCAATGGCTGGCACCAGCGGTAAGTCGAAGCGCTTGGAGGCCATCAAGATCAAGCTAGGTGAATCTGTAGAAGGCGGCGTCTCCTACAGCGCCCACATCGAGGGCATAGGCTGGCAAGGGGAGAAATCCAACGGCGAGCTCTCCGGCACCGTGGGGCAGTCCAAGCGCATGGAGGCTTTGAAAGTCAGCCTGACCGGCAAGGTTGCCGAGGGCCACTCCGTGTGGTACCGTGCTCACGTCCAGGGCTACGGCTGGCTGGGCTGGGCCAAGGACGGGGCGAAGGCTGGTACCGAAGGGTATTCGAAAAGGCTTGAAGCGGTGGAGATAGAGATCCTCCCAGACGGGGAAGTCCCAGAGGGCTACAGTGCTTCCGAATCCGCGGTCAAGACCATCGAAATAAGCTATTCATCCCATATTCAGGATTATGGCGATATTTCTGGCACGTCCAGCTCTCTAGCGGAGCAGTTGAATCTTGGGACAACAGGCGAATCGAAAAGGCTAGAGGCGCTTAGCATTGCGCTTGGTAAATACGTAGACGGCGGCGTCTCCTACAGCGCCCACATCGAGGGCATAGGCTGGCAAGGGGAGAAATCCAACGGCGAGCTCTCCGGCACCGTGGGGCAGTCCAAGCGCATGGAGGCTTTGAAAGTCAGCCTGACCGGCAAGGTTGCCGAGGGCCACTCCGTGTGGTACCGTGCTCACGTCCAGGGCTACGGCTGGCTGGGCTGGGCCAAGGACGGCGAGAAGGCCGGCACCGAAGGCTTGTCTAAAAGATTGGAAGCCGTGCAGGTAATCATTCTTCCTGCCGAGCAAACGCCTAGTGACTACAACGAAACCGCAGCGGCGTACAAGCACGACTGCATTGACTACTCTTCGCATATTGCCGGCATAGGTACTGTAGGCGGTGCTGCGGATGGTCTGGCAACCCATATTGTCTTGGGAACAACCGGGCAGAGCCGCAGTCTCGAGGGATTCTCTTTCGGTCTGTCGGATCTGGTCGCTGATTTAACTGGGTCTATTGAATACAGGGCGCACGTTCAGGGCATAGGTTGGCAGTCCTGGAAGAAAGACGGATCGTTTGCGGGCACAACAGGCCAGTCTAAGCGCGTCGAGGCTGCCGAGTTCAAGCTTAGTGGTGATCTGTCGGAAAAATATGACATCTACTACCGTGCCCACGTTTCCGGCATAGGCTGGATGGCTTGGGCGAAAAACGGCGAATCTGCCGTTGGCTCCGTGGGTTGCTCTATTCCTTCGGAGGCTATTGAGGTCGTCCTGGTTCCGAAGGGAAGCACGGACGCTCCCTCTACGGATGGTCTTGCTCTACTTGATTCTTCAGCATTCCCCTCCTTGAACTGCGGAAGCCAATCTTCTGGATGGGGTTGGGGCTATACCGATGATGGCAATGTTGCCGGTACGGTTGGCCTGGGAAGGCCTCTGGCTGGCATGAGCCTTGCTGTCTCTTCGAGCAAGGTAATCTCTGGTGGTGTGCAGTATCAGGCTCATTTTGCAAATGCTGGATGGACGGGATGGGCCAGTAATGGCGCACAGGCAACTTGCGGCGGCAATGCTATTCAGGCGTTCAAGATTCAGCTAAGCGGAGACCTCTCAAAGTATTTTGATGTGTACTACCGCGCGCATATTTCTGGCTATGGCTGGATGGGCTGGACAAAGAACGGCGCTCCCGCTGGTACAACTGGGCTCAATATAAACGTCGAAGCCTATCAGGTTCAGATTGTCGCAAAGGGCGCCCCCGCCCCGGGCTCTACGGCTCAGAGCTTTTCCGATGAAAACGGATTCCTTGGCATTGCCCCCGATCAGCGTGCGATGCGGAATCGTATTGCGTACGAGGACAGCCGGACGGAATGGTTGATTGGCGTAGACCGTTCCTCCCATAAGGTCGGTGTGTTCCGCGGCTCTGCGGGTGATTGGCGAATTCAGTATTGGTGGGATTGTGTAACCGGCGCACCTGGCACTCCAACCATTACAGGCTCGTTCTATACTACGGGCTTCAAACGTGGATCGTTGGATACTGACAGTCGTGCAATCTATTGCACTCAGATTTGGGGTGGGTACTTCTTCCACAGTGTTTTGAGTTCCGAAAGCGAGCTCGGCCAAAGCCTCTCGCATGGCTGTATCCGTATGGGATGGTCAAGCGCAAACTGGATCTATAACAACATTTGGGCTGGCACCAAGGTTGTTATCTACAATTAATGAATCGCGTTAACGCTTTCAAAAGCGTACAAGAAAGATCGAACGCGCTTGCCTGGACCGGTTAAGGCGCTTCGGGCTCGTCATAGAAAGAAGAACCATGTCCGTACCCCCCCCCTATTCTATGGATGGTAATACCCTGCTATAACGAGGAAGCCGCGCTTCCCCGAACGGCGCCGATGTTCCGCGACGCCTTAAGCCGGCTGGTCGAGCAGGGGCTCGTTTCCACCGAGAGCCGCATCCTGTTCGTCGACGATGGCTCCGGCGACGGGACCTGGGGCATCA
>CAVDWN010000225.1:0-2915 GCA_963612535.1 Sphaerochaetaceae bacterium | reverse complement strand
ACGAGCTCGGCGGAATCGGAGATGAGCACGCTGGGCATCTGCTCCAGCAGCGCATCGCGGCCGAAGAACTTGCCCCAGGAAACGCCCACGCAGGGCATATCAGCCGCATGGGCCGCCTGCAAGTCGTAGGGGCTGTCGCCCACGTACACGCAGCGGCTGGGCGATACCCCCAGCTTCTTGGCGGCCTGCAGCAGCGGATCGGGATCGGGCTTGTGGCCCTCGCTGTCTTCCGCGCCGTTCACGCAGGCGAACAGGTCGTACAGGCCGTGCGCCTTCAGGCTCTTCGTGGCAAGGGAAACGCGCTTGGAGGTAACGATGCCCACCAGGTATCCCTTATCCTTCAGCGCGCAGATGGCCTTCGGCACGCCGGCGAAGGGGGCCGATTTCTCGTCCAAGTCGCGCTCGTTGTACTCGCGGTACACGCGCGTAAGCTCTTCGGCAACTTCGGGGCCATGGCCGTGGTCGGCTGCGAAGGTTTCCATCTGGGTAACCAGGGGCTGGCCTACCTTGGATATAAGCTCTTCGTCGGGCAGGGGCTGGCCAAGCACCTTTTCGGTGGCATAGCGCATGCTCTCCAGAATGGGGGTGTAGGTGTCGAGCACCGTGCCGTCGAGGTCGAATAAAGCAACATCGCGTTTGGGATTGAGGGGGATCATTGTTCGTCTTTCTTATTTCTGGGCACAAAAAAGCGACGGCGGGGGTGCCGTCGCTCAAAGGTTTTAGCAGATTACAGGCCGAGCGCCTTCTTCAAGGAGGAAACGCGGCGGCGAGATACCGGGATTTTCTCGTCAACGCCATCGAGGGAAAGCAACAGCGTGCCGCCCGACTGCGGTTCCACTTCCTTCACCAGGGCCAGGTTCACCAGGTAGCCGCGGTGCACGCGGAAGAAGCCATGGCCATCGAGCGTCTTTTCCAGCTGAGCCAGGCTGACCGTGGAAAAGAAGCGATCGACGCCGGTTTGCAGGTAGGCGTAGTCGTCGCGGGCCATGACGTAGCGGATGTCGTCGATGTTGATGAGGATCTTCTTGCCGCCCTTTTCCACGGGGATGCGCTCGGCCTTCTGGGCCTTGGCATGCAGCGTTACGTGCTCGCGGACGCGGGCAAGGGCGTGGGCCAAACGCTCGGTTTCGACGGGCTTCACCAGGTAGTCGATGGCGTTCACCTTGAATGCATCGAGCGCGAACTCGCTGTAGGCGGTTACGAACACGACGGCGGGCGGGTACTTCAGGTGCTGAAGGGCCTCGGCCAGCTGGATGCCGGTGGCCTCGGGCATGTTGATGTCCAGGAACATCACGTCGCAGGGGTATTCCTTGAGCTTCTCGATAGCCTCGCGAACGCTTGCCGCCTCTGCGACAACCTCGGTCTGGTTAAGCTCGCTCAAAAGAAAGCGCAGCTCGGAACGTGCCGGTGCCTCGTCGTCAACGATGATTGCCTTCAGCAACGCAGCCTCCTCGGTTCTTCTCACATAATCATTCGTATTATAGACCACTTACCGAAAATGGCGCGGTCTTCTTGATTTCGCTTAAAAGCCCTGTTAATGCTACATATTTGCGCAGTCGGGAAGGAACAGGGTAACGCGCGTTCCCTCGCCCAGCTTGCTCTGCACATCCATGTAGGCCTGCTCGCCGTAGTAGCCGCGCAGGCGGTCGTTGATGTTCTTCACGGCAATGCCAAGCCCCGTTTCCGACTTCGGCGCCATGATGTTCTGGCGGGCTTCCTCGCTCATGCCGATGCCGTCGTCGTTCACATGCAGGGTCACATCCGCCCCATCGAGCTCGCCCGAGATGTAGATGGTGAGCTTGCCCTCGGCGGCCATGGCGTGCTTCACCGCGTTTTCAACCAGCGGCTGCACCATGAAGGCGGGCACCTGCATGGCGCGCACCTCGTCGGGAATGTCCACTTCCACGGCCAGGCGCTCCTCGCCGAAGCGGGCCTGCTCAAGCGAAAGGTAGCGCACCGTCTGCTCCACCTCGCGCGAAAGGGTGATGAGGTCGGAGCTGTTTTCCAGCGTTTGACGGTAGAACACCGCGAACTCGCGCAGCATGACGCGGGCCTTGTCGGGGTCGGTGCGCACCAGGGACGCCATGGTGTTGATGATGTTGAACAGGAAGTGCGGGTTGATCTGGCTTTGCAGGGCCTTCAGCTCCATGCTTGCCGCCAGCTTCTTCTGCTCTTCCAGCTCCAGCGCGGAGATCTGCGTGGAGAGGAGCTGGGCGAAGCCTTCCGCCACCGAGATCTGCGTTTCGGTGATGCGCGAGGCCTTGGGATAGTAGAACTTCAGCGTGCCCTGGATCACGTTGCCCAGCTTAAGCGGAACGATGACGGCAGCCTGGATGCTCTTGATGGGCTTGGGCAGGCCCACTTCCAGCTGGCTGCGCAGAACGCGCGTCTTGCCGTCCTGCACCGTGCGCTTCGTGCCCGCCGTGCGGATGTGGCCGCCCAGCTCGCCCAGGTCCTCGGCGCCTTCGCCGGAATAGCCCAGCACCTTTTCGCGGTCGGTGATGGCAACCGCGCAGGCAGAGGTGGCGGGAAGAAGCAGCTCGCAGACCTTCTGCGCGGCTTCCGAGTTGAAGCCTTCCTGCATGGCCTCCAACGTTTCGCTGGCAAGGTTCAGCACCGACATGGACTGCGTGGCGCGGATGCGGTCGGGGTCAAGGATAAGGGCGATGGTGATAAGCAAAAACGCCGTGAACAGCGCGCCCGATGCGGTAAGCACCAGGTAGTTGGTATGGGGGCCGAACATAGCCCAACCAAGCACGCAGCCGCAGATAAGGGCCAGGCACAGGGAGGTGATCTCCAGGATGATGTTCACGTTGTGACGGGGGAAGGCCATAGTGAATCCTTGCAGGTCGGGGGAAATCCTACGCATCGACCTTAACATATCCCGGCTGCCCCATTCCGGGCGGAATGCACCC
>CAVDWN010000224.1:0-2964 GCA_963612535.1 Sphaerochaetaceae bacterium | reverse complement strand
CGAAGGAAGCCATAAGGCCCGCGTACGAGAAGCTGTTCCCCGCGGGCACTTCGCGCCGCGAGAAAATAGGGTTTGTCCGCTACAAGATGACGCATCGCAGCTAGCCAGCCCGCAAAGGTATAATGCAGACAGCAGCGCATGCCGGCTGTGCACCTGCGCTGCTGTCTGTTTCAAGTCCCCTCCCATGTGCCTATGGGAAGGGACTTTCCTTTTGGATCGAGGGCTACCGCTCAACGGAGAATCAAAAGCTCACGATCCTTATTTCGCGGCTATAAAATCAGGGGCCATGTCAAACAGGAGATGATAGTTAGAGCCCCGGTGAAGCGAATTCGTCCCTTTGAAACAATGGTTCCAGGTTTCATCGTAATCACCAGGAACAGCAACCTGTTCACTGCGCAACCTTTCCAAGAAGAAGCCGGGGTTCTTGTAGCATTCTTCTGCAAACGCACTGGCCAAGCGTTCCTTATCCCTGCCAGACAAGTTACCGCCAATACCATAAAGCGCATGTTCTAGGTTCCTGGACATGAAAAACACCCGATAGGGAACCTGTTTGCCGCCTTTGCTAAGAAAAGTTGTCTGGCAAAGTCGTTTTATAGCCGCGCGTTTAACCCTATTTCGCTCCAATATCGAATCACGGCTACAAGTTCGAATCTCGTCTTCGCCGTAGGCTACCTTTCGGGCAGTAGCATCTTGGACCACAGCATCGCTGCGAACCAATGCACCGTCCAAATCGACAACATGAACGATTGCGGCCAAATCCGCCCAACCGTAACCCTGGTTATTGTCTAGGTAGGAAACAATGAACTCCCGCACAGTTTTAACAACATCGCCATACGCTTTAAAGGCTGCACTATGCTGGAACAGGCTGGCCGTAGTCACATCAGTATGAAAGCTTCTTGCAGATACAAAAGCCCTATCGACAAGCAACCTCGTTGGACCCAGCAGGGCATCCTCATCCGAAGGGCCTTCAACTAGCAGCAAGATAACTTTTTTCATTTGGGCTCACTCCCCGCATACCGCTGAAGAAGCGAAGCAAAATCCAAGTCTTCGCCTGGATGGCCCGCCTTTGAAAAAGCAGCCGCGATCATCGATTTATCGGTAGGCTGGTACATTTCTTCGCCCTGCCCGCCAAGCACAATGGACTTGAAATACTGCGAACGCACATTGTTGCTGTTGTGGATGCCCTTGAGCCTTACAAAACGATTCGACGGATTCGAGGTGGTAAACACAAGGGACCGAAGAGGAAGCTTCTCCAGCGGCCTTAGATTGTGGGCCGTGAACACAAGCTGTCCCTTCATTCTTGGCTCCATAACCTCAAGAAGTTCGCCCAACAGGTACTCAAAAACCCCAGAATCCAGCTCATCGATAAAGATAGACGCCCCGGGATTGTTGTATGCAGCAATAAGCGCACCAAGAATCGACACAACCTTCTGTATACCCGTAGATTCGCACCTTAGAGGGACCTTCGTCCCGTTGCGGTTAGAAAGAAGTTCAAGCTCGATGCCCGGCTCCCCAGAATCAAGAAGACGATCGCCCAACTTGCACACCTCAACCCTAAGACCCGGGATCAGCCTTTCCAGAACAACATTAGAAACGTTGAAGGCAGAGCAGAGAGCAGTGTACTGCTGTTCCGAAACAACGGTCTGATCAGAAAGATCAAGAGCGAAACCCCTGCTTCCATTGATTGCCTGCCCCGAAGAGAGCAGCATAACCCCCAATGAAATCACTGCTTCATGCTTCTGGTTGATCACAACCAGATCATTCTGGGCAAAGCCTCGCAAAAGGGAAAGGATTCTTTCAAGGGGCTCCAGCGTTTCCGACGAAGCAGCCTGCAAGGTTTTGGGAAGATTGCCGCTTTCCCTTCGCTTATCAACCTCGGAAACAAAGCCGTCGATCGCCCTGGAAAACCCATCGGAGAAAACGAACGACTTTCCCAAGTCAAAGCTAGTTATTTCGTTTGCTGAAAAAGCCGCAGCCGCATTCTTTGAGGAAGCAAGGATGGAGCGCCACCTACCGGAAGGGCCCACCGTTGCAAACTTATCAACCGCTTCACCCTTCAAACCCGAAGACGACACAGCGTAAGAAATCAGATTACGTTTGCTTCTTCCGCTGCCCGCCAGCGAGATTGATTCCTCTGAAATTTTAACGCTGTCCGCAACACGGACCAACGATGCCCCGTAAGACACTTTCAGGGGCTCGCCTTCGAGCAATTCAGGATTAGAAACTGCAAAAACAAGCTCGAACGCGCTTGATGCTTCATTCTTCATTAGCAGATCAGCAGTGCGCGGTTCAAGCTGCTTTCCGGCCATAAGATCCCTGGCGCATTCCATCACATCGATAACTGATGTTTTTCCCGAGCCGTTCTGCCCGTAAATGCCAACCAGGCACCCACCGTTGGGAGAGGCAAGAAAATCAACCGTGCCGTGCTGAGTGTTCTTGATGTTTTCAATCGTCAGCTGTTCAAGACGGATCATCGTTGCATCCTAACTGACCCCAAATAGGCGCGTTGCGCGCAGATGGAAAATAACGATACTGCAAACTACCTTTTTGTTTAGGGAGAAACAAAAGTAATAGGACAATTATAATGTCATAATTGGATTTAGAATTCAGAAATCGAAATATATTTCAACCTATGATGGCATTAGATCGGAAATGAGCCGAAAAAAAAATGGCGGCTGCATGCGCAGCCGCCATTTGAAGAGGCTTAGATTCCAAACTCACACTTCAAGTACTCGGCCAGCTCCTGCTCCCAGTCGCGCGGCGTGAAGCCGGTGGCCTTGAGCTTGCTGAGGTCGAGCGCGGAGAAGTGCGGGCGCGGGGCGATGGGGCCCTCGGCGCTGGCGTAATAGGCGGCGGTCGAGACGGGCACCACCTTGTCGCCGTTGCCGTTCTTGGCGTCGAAGCAGGCCTTCGCGATGTCGGCCCAGCTCTTCACGGCGCCCGAGCCGGTCATGTTGTAGGTGC
>CAVDWN010000223.1:0-2979 GCA_963612535.1 Sphaerochaetaceae bacterium | reverse complement strand
AGCAAGGCTACCGTGTACCGCGTTCTGAATCGAATGGCGGAAGAAGGAACCGCGCTGAAGGTCAACGTCAGCGATGGGCCCGATAGGTTCGACGATACGCTGCAGGCTCACTACCACGTCCTATGCACGCAATGCGGCAGGGTAGACGATGTTGAGGTTAGCCCTGCGGTTGGCTCGCTCGACTTGGATGCGGCAGCAAAGGCCGCAGGGTACACCATCACCGGGCACGACCTGCTGTTTCGCGGCGTGTGCCCAAATTGCAAGAAGGGAGGCAGCCAAGATGAGTGAAATCGATCCGAAGGCTTTCCATCAGTTCAGCTACGGAGTGTTCCTGCTCTCTGCGAAAGAGGGCGAACGGGACAACGCCTGCATCATCAACACGGCGATACAGGCTTCGTCCGAGCCACGGCAGGTAAGCATCTGCTGCATCAAGGGAACCTGCACGCAGGAGATGATCGCCCGCACCAACCGGTTCTGCGTTTCAACGCTTACGGAATCCACCCCCTATTCGTTCTTCGAGCATTTCGGAATGCAGAGCGGAAACGTTGTGGACAAGTTCGCGGAAGCCGTTGACCTGGAAGCCGTAGGCGCCCATGTGCGGCGCTGCGAAAGCGGGCTGGTCTACGAGGCGGAGGCAAACGCCTTCATCGATTGCGAGGTGGTAAGCACCGAAGACTTGGGCAGCCATGTTCTGTATGTGGGCAAGGCGGTTCAAGCGGAGTGCTTGTCGGACGAGCCTTCGCTTACCTACGAGCACTACCGAAGGGTAACGCGGAAGAGCGCTCAACCGGGGCAGGGCTCCGGCGGCAATGGCGCAACTGAAGGCAAGGTTACCGCCTGGAAATGCGCCGTCTGCGGCTACATCTACGAAGGCGAGCAGATCCCCGATAGCTTCATATGCCCGATATGCAAGCACGGGGCCGAGGATTTTGAGCCGGTGTATGCGGGCTCGGAAAGCGAACAGGAAACCAATGGGGTAGAGGTGCCCCAGGAAAACGAAAAGGAGAAAGCAGTTATGGCAACGAAATGGGTATGCAAAGTATGCGGTTACATCTACGAAGGCGAGCAGCCCCCGGCAGAGTGCCCGGTGTGCCACGCACCTGCCAGCCAGTTCAAGAAGGTCGAAGGCGAGCTTGAGCTTGCGGCCGAGCATGAATACGGTGTGTACGGCAGCACGGTGAAGAACAACCCCGACATCTCCGAGGAAGACAAGGCATACTTGCTGGAGCAGCTGAAGGCGAACTTCACCGGCGAGTGCTCTGAGGTTGGCATGTACCTGTGCATGGCCCGCATCGCGCATCGCGAAGGCTACCCCGAGGTTGGCCTGTACTGGGAGAAGGCTGCATACGAAGAGGCAGAGCATGCAGCCAAGTTCGCCGAGCTTCTGGGCACCGAGCTTGAGCCCAACATGAAGGCCAGCACCAAGGAAAACCTCGCTTGGCGTGTGGATTGCGAATTCGGCGCCACTGCAGGCAAGGTTGAGCTTGCGGCCTGTGCGAAGAAGAACGGCCTGGATGCCATCCACGACACCGTCCACGAGATGGCTCGCGATGAGGCTCGCCATGGCAAGGCGCTGAAGGGCCTGCTCGAGCGTTACTTCGGCTAAACGCTTTCAGTGCGCAAGGGGCGCAAACCGGCAGTGGCGGTGGTTGTTATTGCCGTTTCGCCCTTGCGCCCGTGCGCGAAAGAGGAATCGTTGAAACGCCCCGTACCGTATGGCTATGATCTGTGCGGTACGGGGTTTTCTTGATAGGAGCGGAAATGTCAAAGCCTTCCAAACCCAAGGGCGGGAAGTCCAAGAGCAAGCCCCGGCGCACTGAAGGAGCACGTCCCCTTGTGGCGCTCTACGGCCTGGATACGGGTACGCCGCGTGGCGATGCCGTGCGGGATGTTGCCGACCTCTTGGGCATTGGTGTTCGCACGATCGGTCTAGACGAGCTGGGAAAATCGGTTGGATCGGTAGCGGGGCTTATGGGTTCGGCGAAGTCGAACGTGCCTTATACGGGCACTGCGCCAGATGTGGAGTTCATGCTGGTAAGCGGCCTTTCGAATGCGCAGCTGGACACTCTTCTGGCCGCTCTTCGTGAAGCCGGGGCAAGCGTTGCCCTTAAGGCTCAGGTAACGCCGCACAACCGCTTCTGGCCTGTGCATATGCTTATTTCCGAAGTAGCCAAAGAGCATGCTGCAATGGCCGAAACGGGCGCCGGCCAGTAGCTCCCGGTATTCTGGCTATTGGTTGCCGAATTCGGCATTTGCCGTTGTTGCAGCGCCTGGCTGCCATTGATTAGCCGTAGGTGGTGTATTCGTAGACGGTAAGCACCGCCATGCCAATCGCTATGGCTGCCGTAAGCAGGATGCGGGCGGGGTCGGAAAGCTTGCTCATGGCCTTGCCCGCTGTTGGGTACACAACCCAGACGAACAGCGTGAGCAAGGCGGCAATCAGCAGGTCGTTGACGATCCAGGCCTGACCTAGGATGTTCCCCGGCAGTCGGGAATTGTCCCAAAGGGGGTAGTTGCCGTATTGGTCGGGCTGATTCTGCAGGAAGCCCTGGGCAAGCTCGGCGCCCATTGCCACGAACACGCTCACGATGAAGAAGTGGATGCCCGCCTTCAGGCCGGACTGACGCCACTTTATGAGCATGGCGCGGTACGGAACCAGGACGATAGAGGCAATCACCACTCCGAAGCCGTAAACGAAAAACGGGTAGTTTATGTCGTTCCATACCCCCGAATTGGGGTCAACGATGCCAAAGAAATAATCGTTGAACAGGCAGTACACCCATTCGCACCAGTGCCCAACCACGCTGAAGATGCAGAAGAATACAACCATGTCGCACCAGAAGCGCCAATCCCGCAGGCGCGTGAAGCTCCTGCGCCAGATCTCGGCTATGGTCACCGTGTAGTGCTTGGTTTCCCTGTTCGCCATGCTGCATCCCTTCCTCTAGCTCGTTGATTATGCCATGAGAGATGCGGGCGTTC
>CAVDWN010000222.1:0-2980 GCA_963612535.1 Sphaerochaetaceae bacterium | reverse complement strand
TAATGTAGTCGAGCGTGCGCCAGAGCGAGATCTGGCTTACCGGCACGCCGAAGTCTTCGGCCATTACCGGGTAGTAGATGCCTGCGCAGCTGTTCAAGATCGCAGACGGCACACCGCAGATGAGCACACCGATGATCACCACCGGCAGATAATGCACGAAGCTCTTCTCCACGAGTTCCGTGCTCTTGGCTTTCTCTATTGCCATTTTGGGTTCCTCCCTCTTAATCCCCTTTTGTTTAGATCCCCAATACCATGCTATGAACACGTTCACGTTTAGGGAATTACGGGAACCTGAATCTAATTCGGGGTTTCAAAACAAAAGAGCGGCACCGAGGATCCTCGGTGCCGCAACATGGCAATATCCTTTTCCGCAAGGGCCAATCGGCCGACTGCGCTGGTCGTTCGCCCTAACCCACAACCTTAACTTCCGCGGGCAATGCGGTGCGCTTGTGCTCGCCTTCCCAGATGGCATCGTCGATGAAGTCGAGGATGCGGTCGATGACCTGGTCGGTTTTCAGTTCAGGCGCGCCGTGGTCGCATTCGGGGTACAGCTCCAGCACTGCGTGGCCCGCACCGCACTTCTCGTTCACCATGCGCGCCATGGCAACCGACTGGGTATAGGGAACCACGTGGTCTTGGATGCCGTGCAGGTACAGCGCTGGCGGGAAATCGGCGTTCACATAGGCAATGGGGCTGGCGCCGGCTGCCACCTGGGGGTTGTCGATGCAGGCCATGCCGATAAGCTGGTTCTGCGGCGAGCCCATGCCCTTGGTGCCGTCGTCGCCGCGTGCCGCCATGCCGCCCGTGGCGATTGCCTGGTCTTCCGCCGTGGTGCGGTCGCACAGATCGCACTGGTACAAGTCGGTTGGCGAATAGATGCTGATCAGGCACTGCACCGCATCGGACTGGTCCAGGTTGCCGTAGCGACGGCCCTGCAGCATGGGGCGTCCGGCCATCGCCGCAACCATGTTCGCCAGATGCCCGCCGGCCGAATTGCCCATGATGGCGATCTTTTCGGCCGCCAGGTTGTACTCGGCAGCGTGGGCGCGCAGGAAGCGAATGGCCGCGCGCACATCTTCGAAGGGCTCGGGCCAACGCACATCAGGCACCAAGCGGTACTCAACGCACGCAACCGCATAGCCCTGCGAAGGGAACTTGAACACGCCGGGCATGGTGTTCTCGCGCTTGTTGCCCGAAACCCAGCCGCCGCCATGGATGAACACGATAAGGGGAAACGGCCCCTCCCCTTCGTTGGGCAGCCACAGGTCGAGCACCTGTCGCGGGTCTTCGCTGGCGTATGACACGTCAAGCCAATGCCTTTTGAACTGCGAAGGGTCTATCTCTTTGAACGGGCTTTCCATATGCTCCCCTTTCATTTCCTGGCTGATTCTCTTCTCCTATAGTATGAACGCGTTCATAGCGGGGGAATTACCGGTAATTGAATCTATTTTTGCATTAGCTAACAGAAAAATTGATAAGCCCTAGCTCGGGGCTTACAGCCAGGTTCGCATCTTGCCAACCACCGAACCTGGCTTTCCATTCTTCCTATAATAGGAACAAGCTCGAAGGACAACACGGACACCACCGAGGAAGGCCGAACCATGGAACTGAGGCAACTCGAGTATTTCCTTGCCATAGCGGAATGCGGGAACATCGCGGAGGCGTCCCGGAAGCTGCACGTATCATCGCCCGCATTGAGCACGACGTTGAAGGAGCTCGAACGAGAGCTGGGCTTCAACCTGTTCGACCGCAACGGACGACGTCTTGCCATCAACGAGAACGGCAGGTACTTCGCCCAACGCGCACGCAGCATGTTCGCCATCCTAAACGATGCCCAACACACCGTGAGGGAGAACCTGTCGGAGCGGCAGCGCACGGTGAACTGTCGCGTGGACGTCCCCTTGGGGCGCATAGGCAAGCATCTGTTCCGCGGGTTCCATGCACAGCACCCCGATACAGTGCTGCGCATGGGATTCGCCGATTCAGCCTTGGTAGGCAAGGAGTCTTCCGCCATCGACCTGGAGATCGTTGGCTCAATGGCAGAACTCGAACAAGACGAACGCACGGTGAAAATAGGCTACGAAAGGTTCGTGGCCGTCCTGCCGGCAAACCATCGTTTAGCAGGACACGGATCACTCACCTTGGCGGACTTGAAGGATGAGTACTTCCTGCTGGGAGAGCCCGGTGCCATGAGAACCGTGGTCGAAGCGATGTTCACCGAGGCGGGTTTTACCCCGAAAGTGATTGCCGAGATGCAACTGTACTGCGAAACCCTGCAGCTCGTGCGCGCGGGCATGGGCTGTTGCATAGCGGCCGAGTACACCTGGTTCCAAGACAGCGAGCCCGAGCTGGCGGTGAAGCCGCTCGAAGGAACCGCCCAAGGACGCTACCTCTTCGCCCGCATACCTCAAGACCGTGAGCCCTCGAAGGCCACCTGGGATCTGCTGGATTACATCCGCGCCAATTCAAGCAAGCTGATGCCCTAAACAGAGCAGAACCTCCCCCA
This sequence comes from Sphaerochaetaceae bacterium, assembly GCA_963612535.1. Taxonomy (GTDB): domain Bacteria; phylum Actinomycetota; class Coriobacteriia; order Coriobacteriales; family Eggerthellaceae; genus Anaerotardibacter. Next base: position 474 of record CAVDWN010000222.1, on the reverse strand, counting down.
GCACAATCGCAAACCGTAAGAACCCCTTCGGGGGTTCTTTTTCATGGCGGAGGAACGACCGGTCAACCGAATCAGCAACCAATAACCCATTCTGCTCTTATAAACGAAAGTAATAGGGTATAAATATTGGCGGTTGGTCTTATCCAATTTCCTTAACTGAATTCCAATTTCGTTATTTTCATTTTTATGAACGCGTTCATATTATTTGAATTGGGAGTTCCGGTAGGCCTCAGATTAATGGGGATTGACTAAGGCCAACCGACGGGAATCTGATGCAGCGCAAAACGAGCAGCGCTGCATCGGCGTCCCACTCTGCTGAACCGCCCAACGTGGTTCAGTCTCAGTGGTAATCCTTTAAGGGGAGGGGCCGAAAATGGCTACTGCAAAATCGACGGAGCTTGTAGAAAAGAGCTTCATACACTACGTGCCCATAGCAATTGTGGGCATCCTGATCTGCGCTGTTCCTTCAGCAAT
>CAVDWN010000221.1:0-2994 GCA_963612535.1 Sphaerochaetaceae bacterium | reverse complement strand
CACGACGTGGGCACGGACGCGGACGCCGGCGTTGCCTACGACCTGGTTGGAGAAGTGGCCCAGGCTGCTGCCATCACGCGCCGAAGCTCGGCCGCGATACTCTCCGGCATCGATGCCAATGTGTTCGGCTTGTTCAAGGTGAACCCAGAGGAGTTCATCAAGAAGGCGGCTGGCCTCATCGTGAGCGAGAAGGCCGCCATGGTGGTGGAGCACGTAAACTACCACGAGATAGACCGCACCTACGACACGGCCATCTTCACCGAGCGCATGCCGGACAACGCAAGCCGCGCCTACGAGGCCAAGAAGAACATCCAGCGCTTCGTGTTCCCCGACTCCGCCGGCGAGCGCAGGTTCGCCGAGGACCTGGATCTGCACGACGAGGTGGCGGTGTACGCCAAGCTGCCGCGCACGTTCCAGATACCCACGCCGGTGGGCAACTACGCGCCCGACTGGGCCATCGCCTTCAAGGAGGGCAGCGTAAGGCACATCTTCTTCGTCGCCGAGACCAAGGGCACCATGAATTCACTTAACCTTTCCGGTGTGGAGAACGCCAAGATAGCCTGCGCCAAGAAGCTTTTCAACGAGATGAGCACGAGCGAGGTGCGCTATCACGAGGTGACGTCCTACGACGACCTGATGGAGGTAATGGGGGGACTGGCGTAGGCAATAGCAACTTGAACTTAAGCGGTTCGCCCGTGAGAAGCGCTTAAGTAGACTTTGATCGAAGTAGTTATGGCACACGTTCGACGAATTCCGCGCGGAAGTGCTGAACAAGGGGGTTTAGGTTATGGCCGCTGCCAGGAAATACGATCTTGACGCATTGAAGAAGGTTGAGCTTCGAGACGTTTGGCCCCATGAGGCGCTCGACTTCACCAAGTGGCTTGCCGAGGAGGACAGCCTGGCAATGCTCTCCGATGCGGTGGGCGTAGAGCTGGAGCTGCTGGAGACCGAGTCGTCCGTCGGCTCGTTCAACGTGGACATATACGCGCAGGAAGCCGGCACCGGGCGCAAGGTGATAATCGAGAACCAGCTTGCGGACACGAACCATGACCACCTGGGCAAGGTGATAACCTACGCCGCCGGCAAGGGCGCTGAGGTGGTTGTTTGGGTTGTGGCCCGCGCCCGCGACGAGCACCGGCAGGCCATCGAGTGGCTGAACCAGCATACGGACAGCGAGTTCGGGTTCTTCCTGGTTGAGATAGAGCTTTGGCAGATAGGCGGTTCCAAGCCCGCCCCGCGCTTCAATGTGGTGGAGCAGCCCAACGAATGGACCAAGACGCTGAAGCTGAGCGAGGGCATGTCCGAGACCGAGCGGGTGAAGCTTTCGTATTGGACGAAGTACCGCGAGATTGCGGAGGCGACGCCAGAGTTCACAGCCGTGTTCAAGCCGCACAAGCCCTCCAAGGACCATTGGTCGGCCCTTCGGTGCGGCACCTCCGCCTACCATTTCGCCCTGCTGATAGACACGCTGCACGGAAAGATCGGCATCGAGTTCTACGCTTCCGACGACAAGGAGACTGGGCACAAGGCGATAGAGAACGCGGCGGCGTTCGAGGCGCGGCTTGGCCTTGCGGCGAAGCCGTTCGACGCCAAGAAGGCATCGGGGCTGCGCTTCTACAAGAGCGGATGCAAGATAAAGGGCAACGAAGCCGCCTGGCCGGAGTTCATCGGCGAGCAGATGCGCTGGGCGCTGGAGATGAAGAAGATCGTTGCCGAGCTGGGGCTGTGAGTCCCATGGCTCCAACCGAGACGAACCGGCCCTGTGCCACGACGAAGCTTCGCTTCAGCCGCATAGACGTATCCGCCCGGTCGGCGCTTTCGGCTGAGCTTGCGCCTGGTGAGCGCAAGGGGATATACCTCTACAAGTTCACGGACGGCACCTGCTACGTGGGCAAGTCGGTGGACATGGTTGAGCGCTACGTCCAGCACCTCCACGAGTACAAGCACCGCCCCGACTTCGAGGGCGTGGGAATCGCTGCTGCGTACTTCGCGAGCGTCGGTGAGGATTGCGGCGATGCGGAGCTGGACGAGCTTGAGACGAGCGCCATCGCGGCAGCAGAGGCCGAGGGGTGCAATCTGCGCAACCTGCTGAAGGTCGGCCGCCCCGGCGGCAGCTCCGGGCTGCTTTTGGACATGGACGGGCGCAAGATGCGGAGCCTGCCCTGGGACCGCGCCGATCGCACTGGCGTGCTCCCTGCGGCCGAGCTGGGCGAGCCGACCGCGAGCCAGCGGGAACGATTCGAGAGGCTTTGCCGTCTGCCCGAGGGCGATTCGATCCTTGAGGTGCTGGCGCTTTATGCGGGAACCGCTTTGCAAGAGCCCGCGAACACGGCCGGGCTGTATTGGACGGCGACGGCTTACCCTTCCCGCAAGAGGGCGCCTGCCGTTTGCGTTACCTGCGGGACCTTGGAGACGCTGGTGGTGTTTGCCGACGGAGATGCGCCTTACGGGTATGTGAACGTGAAGCGGCCCGATGACGCGAAGGGCCTGCCGCCGGTTGCCCCCTGGCGACTGCGCGACTACGGCTACAAGGCGGCGGATGGCGTTCGCACCTGCGAGTTCACCGGCATTGACGAGCTTCGCCGCCTGTTGAGCCGACCGCGCTTTGCCGATTGGGCGTACCGACTGACGATTGAGTGCTTCCGCCGGTGCAAGAACCCTATGGCTGCAAAGGGGAACTCGTTGCTGATGAGGGCCATGGTTGGGAAGTAGCTTGGAGTCCGGCTGGAGAATCCCGCCACCGGTATGCCCGACCGCTACGTGTGGTGGGCGTACGTCAACGACGGCATGAAGACGAAGCCCGGGTGCTAGGCCTGGTGGGCCGGTTGCGGTTTTGGCGTGCGCCCCACTCGAGTTTGCTCAACGAAGGGTTGAAGCTTAATCGCGCCAACCCTTCTTCTACAATAGGTGAACGGACTCATTTGCGCTGAAGGACGAACAGGGCGCTTGGAGGGGGCAGCCATGGTTATCAGCACAAGCAATCAGCTTAGCGGG
>CAVDWN010000220.1:0-2999 GCA_963612535.1 Sphaerochaetaceae bacterium | reverse complement strand
GGGCGGGGCCTGCGCGGCGAGGAGCCTTTCCGCAGCGCGGCTTCCGAGCAAGCGCGAAGGGGCGGCGCGGAAAAATGGCTTGACGCATGGTTCGCCGCATCACGGCCAAGAAAAGCTCACCCCTGATGTGGCTTCTCGTATCAGAGTCGGAGGACGGTTCACGGGAGCGGGCCGAAAAGCACCATTAAGGCCAGGATTATGCTCCGAACTTATGGATGAAGCACTCGAACATGATGCGCGCCGCAATAGCCGTCGTGATGCCATGGAAATCAAATGTCGGGTTCACCTCGGCGATATCGAAGCAATCGACATGCTCGTAGAATTCGTTCAGCATCACCTGGCACTGATACGGCGTGAGCCCGAACGGCTCATCGGCGCCCGTGCCCGGCGCAAACGCCGGGTCAAGAACATCGATATCGAAGGTCAGGTAGATCTTGTCACAATCAGCGAGCCGAGCCAGCGTTTCTGCCGCAATCTGGCGTGGGTCGCCTTCCTGCACATCCCAGGCGGTGTACTGCTTAACGCCCAGATTCTTCAGGTAGTCGCAGTACCAGGGATAGTTGAAGCCACGCAAGCCGATCTGCACCACATGCTCGGGATTGACGCGCTCTAGCTCAAGCGCACGGCGAATCTCGCTCGACTGCGAGAACTTCCCTTGCAGATGATTCTCGTCCACCAAATCCAAATGCGCATCGAAGTGGATGATGCCCACCTCTCCCTCACAGCTGTCGTGCAACGCCCGAATAATGGGATACGAGATGGAATGGTCGCCGCCAATGATGAAGGGGAAGCCACCAGCCTCGATTATCTCCTCAGTCGAAGCCGTGGCGTTGGCCAAGGTCTGCTGCTCGTCATAAGCAACGATATCGATATCGCCGTAGTCAACAATGGCATCGGCACTTACTCGGTAGTTCTTGCGCGATTCCACATGATAAACCTGCTCGTCTTGGATGCGGCCCTTGAACCAACCAAAGGCGTTGCGCACTTCGCGGGGAGCGTCACGCGCACCCGGCCTGCCAAGCGATGCGCCACCGTCCCAAGGAAAACCAAGAACGCCGAAATGAGTTGGTTTACTGTCTGCCATGATAAGGATCCTGTTCTCTATTCCAATACCGCCGCCGAATGCGCTACAGACGCTCAATTACGATTTCCTGCTTACTATAGGCAAAATACACGACCAATCCGATAATGACCCAAGCTGCAAGCAAGGAATTCTCTACGATGCCAAGGGAAATGAGCGTGCCGGGCACAATCATCATAAGCGTAAGGGCCGCGCAGATCAGAATAGCTATCCAGATCATGGCCTTTCCGCCAGGCACCTTGAAGGGACGCTCGGTTTCAGGCTCTTTCCCTCGAAACCTCAAAACACCAACGGCAACGAAGAACCACGCTACCAGGAAGGCGATACCACCCATGGTGATAAGCGGAGTAAGCAGCCCCTTGCCGGCGAACAGGCCTAGCGTGGCAAGAACAGCCAAAGCAACGATGGCGCGCTTAGGGATCCCATCACCCGATGCCTCGCCAAGAGCACGGCCTATGAAACCCGCCTGAGCAAACGAGGCAACAAGCTTGCTCCCCGCCAGCAGAAACCCGTTGAATGTCGTAGTCACGCCCATGATGGTGCCGAAGATCATGATGTAGGCAAGAACCTTCGTTCCTGTCGAGAGCTCATACGCCTTGATAAGCGGCAGACTGCCAAGATTGACGCTTTCGCCGGGAACCATCACAAGGCTGGCAGACAGGATCACGAACAGATAGATCGCGCTGCCGAGCAGGATGGTGCCTACAAGGGCCTTCGCCATGTTCTTGGCATTGATCCCGGGAGCTGCCTCGTCGGCTGCCTTGGGAATGGTGTCGAAGCCATTCATGAAGAAGAGCATGCTCGCAACTCCCGCAAGAATGCCCGCCACAGGGTTCCCTTCTGCGAAGTACGGTTGCAGGTTCTCGAAGCGCCCACATACAAAGCAGCCGATGAAGAAGATCACGAACGTGATAAGCAGAAGTGCCGTCGCAACGTTCTGAAACGCCTTCGAAGCCTTCACGCCGCGAAGGTTAAGCGCCGCAAGGCCCCACACCATTACAAGCCCGATAAGGAGCTCGGGCGCATAGATTGTGCTGCCGAGCACGGTGTACATCGGGAAAGTCTCTATCTGGGGAAACACGTAGGCTATCATCGCCGCAACCGAAACCGCCACCCAAGGCAAGATGGTGAGATAGCCAAGGATAAGGAACCAGCCGCACGCAAAACCCGACTTGCGGCCAATGAACGTATGGGCGAAGGCGAATTCCCCGCCTTTCATACGCACCGAGGTGCTCATCTCGGCATAAGCGAAACCAACGGGGATCACGATGAGCGCTGTAACGACCATGGCTATCATGGCGCCTATAGACCCAGCATTCGAAATCCACAGCGGAGCCGAAACCACCCAGCCGATGCCGATCATGCTGCCAAACGCCAGGCTGAAATAATCCCGGCCCTTCATTCCCGCTTCAGCCATAGGGGTTAACTCCTTCTAAATAAGCATTAATTCGATTTAGCTGCATAAATATATCGCTAATACAGAATCAGATTTATATACGAGGATGTTTTTACCTATTGGAAACGGTCTTCCCAGGCGCTGAAAGCCACGCCGAACAACAAGCAAAAGGATTGCAGATCTTCGAGACCGTCACGCCGAAGATCGCAGAGCAGGCGAAGACGCTTGTGGCGTCCGGAAGCATGCAGGTAACCGCCGGTTTCAACCAAAAGGGCATTTACGCCCAGTGCGCGGTTGACTCCAATGGCGAAACAGCACAGGTCATTTTGGGGATGTAGCGACAGCCGGGGCCTGGGTGGCGAAGCGCTCTTCCGTAGCGCGACTTACGAGCAGGCCCCGGCTGGCGCGGACGGAATCGGAAACGCAGCGACGTGGGTTGGGGCATCGCCCTGAGGGGTTCTCTGAACTCAATTCCTGAACGGTTCGCGAAGCGAACCTTATTCCAAAGCATGAAGCAGCGAC
>CAVDWN010000219.1:0-3014 GCA_963612535.1 Sphaerochaetaceae bacterium | reverse complement strand
GCAACGCAGGCGCACAGGGCGTTGCCCGGCCCCATGCCGTCGAGCGGGTTCTTCGGGAAGCTGTAGGAATCGGGAACGCGCACGTCGTTCAGGAAGTAGGATCCAGAGCAGTTGCCGTTCAGGCCCAGCTTCGTCTCTACATGGGAATCGTCCAGGCCGGGGTCGCTGGTCTCAACGAAGAAGCAGCGCATCTCCCGTTCCTCGGTCATGCCCAGGAAGGCAACCAAGTCGGATTGCGAGGTGTTGGTAACGTAGAGCTTGCTGCCGTTCAGTACCCATTCGTCGCCGTCTTTCACAGCCATTACCGGCCACTCGGAGAGGTTGGTGGAGCCCTGCGGCGGGGTGATGCCCGCGCCCATCACCGTCCAGCCGGTCATGATGCCTGCCAGGTACTTCTGCAGAAGCTCCACGCGGTTGGGCGATTCCATCAGGTAGCTGGACATGCAGCTGTCAACGTAGTAGCTGATGGCGAACGCGGGCGAAACCTTGGCGATTTCCTCGGTTACCACGCCCACCGCGGTAAGGCCCAGGCCCGAGCCGCCGATCTTCTCGGGAACGATTAGTCCCAGAAAGCCCAGCTCACCGGCCTTCAGGTACAGCTCGCGGGGGAACTTGTTGGTTTCCTCCATCTGCGCAACGGCGGGTGCCACGAACTTCTCTGCGTATTCCTTGGCGGACTGCTGCAGCAGCTCCATATCCTCATTCAGGAAAAAAGACATTTTCATTACCTCCTTCATGCTTCGCCAGCCAGATGCGTGCATTCACGGGGCGAAGCGTGCTTTGGTTGGGCTGGCGCCGACTCCGAGGTGCTCCTATGGGGCGCCAGCCCTGCTTCGATGCGGGTTCGTTTACTTGGCCATGGTGAGGCGATCGACGTTGTCGCCGCCGCCGGTGATTCCCTGTGCGGCAAGTTTCTCTGCGTAGAACGCGAAGTCGACCACGGCCTGGTCGCACGGATTGCCGTTGTTGTTCAGGGCCTCTGCCTCGGTGGTTACCACGCGCTCGGTAAGGTCGGCATGGGGCAGCAGGTAGAAGCGGCCCTCGTCGATCTGGTCAAGGATGATCTGGGCGGTTTCCGGGCCGGTGAGCATTCCCAGCCTGTCTCCGCTTTCGGTGTGCGCCTTGGAAAGGGGCATTTCCTTTCCGTCGCCTTGGATGTTGTGGTAAGCCGCACCGCGATGCAGGGAGCTGTTGGCAATCTCCGACTCGAACACGCCGGGCAGGGAGATGTTGTACTTCACCTTTTCAAGGTCGAACTTCAATGCCTCTGCCTGGTAGTTTTCCACCAAGCGCACCAGCGCCGTCTTCGTTACCGAGTACGGTGCCCAGCCCGAGAAGGCCGAAACGCCTGCGGTGGAAGCCGTGGTAACGATGCGCCCGCCTTCAGGCTGGGTGAACATCAGGCCGCCGAATACGCGCAGGCCGTAGAGGGAGCCCCAGAAGTTGGTGTCAACGATCCATTTCCAGTCTTCCATGGTGGTCTTCATCAGCGCGTTGGGCTGCAACATGACACCGGCGTTGTTGAACAGGTAGTCGATCTTGCCGTATTCGCCCTTCACCTTGAAGGCGAGCTGCTTCCATTCCTCTTCCGAGGTGATGTCCTGCTGCATGTAGGTTACGTCGTAGCCCTTGGCCTTCAGCGCTTCCTCTGCTTTCTGGCCCTTTTCGACGCGACGACCGGTGATGATCACGCGTGCGCCCTTTTCACCCAGGATCTCGGCGAAGGCGTAGCCCAGGCCCGAGGTGCCGCCGGTGATGAAAACGACTTTCCCCTTGTAGTCCTCCATTGCAATCACTCCTTAGATTGTGCCGGCATCGAAATCCCCTTGTGCCGGCTCCCTATTCGTGAGCGCGTTCCGAAGGCGTAACTCCCAAGTCCCCGTGAACACGTTCACTTATTGACAGCTCCTAAACTAGCTGGGGTTATCGCGGTAATCCATGCTCATGTACCCCTGCGGTGTTCATTTGCTGAACAGAAGAAGGGGATTGTCCACCGATTGGACGAACGGCCTGGCTTGTTCAGGCGGTACTATCGGTATGGGGATATGCACGAGTTTGCTTGAGGGGGACTAAAGGTGAATCGGCGCGATTTGATGAAAAGGGAATTCGGCAAAACGCTGCTGCGCATGGCCGAGGAAAAGCCGTTGGAAGACATTACGGTTTCCGAGCTTGCCAAGGAATGCGGGGTGAGCCGCGGAACCTTCTACAACCATTTCTTCGACATATACGACCTGATCAACTGGATGTTCGAAGTTGATATCGTAGAACCGCTGCAGGAATACATCATCGCTCATGACACCAGTTGGTTGGGTATCACCCAGCAGTGCTTGGAGCGCATGTACGAGCATCGCAATTTCTATTGCCAGGCCGTGCGCTATACCGGGCAGAACAACCTGCAGGATTACATGCGCAAGCGCAACCTCGATAGTTGGAAGCTGCTTATCAAGGGCTATATGGGCGAAACGAAGAGCTTCGATCCCGACTTGCTGGATTTCTACGAGCGCTTTACCGCGGATGCGGTGGCGAACATGGTCATCGAATGGGCGAAACGCGGCATGCGAACGCCGCCGGAGCGCATGGCGCACATGGATTACGTGGCCACTCGCGGCATATACGGCCTGATAGATGCCGCCAATGCGCAGGAGATCCCCGATAGTGCCATGCGTTCTGCAAACGTTCCAAAAGAAGCGCTTCAACAGTTGGCAGGGGTCCGCGGCCGCTCGTAGTGCGTCATCGCGCGGGATGTGCAGCCGTGCGCTTCTGCGGCGTTGCCGCCATCGGCCTTCGTCAGATGCCCGCATGCCCTTTCCCGCGGCGCGCGGGGGTTCATCCCTTACAATACTTGCTTGAAAGAAGAAGTAAGTAGGTATTGCTATGAGTGCGCGCATCAACATCGCTGCGGCCGATTCGGCTGCGGCTTTTCGGCTTGCAGCCGATCTGGGGCTTCCCAATTTCATCGCTACCGTCCTGGTTGGCCGGGGCATCGATTCCGTTGAAAAGGCCCGGGAATTCCT
>CAVDWN010000218.1:0-3025 GCA_963612535.1 Sphaerochaetaceae bacterium | reverse complement strand
GCTTTCCCATGTTTCGTGCGGGTGTCTATAATGGGTTAACCTCGCGGAAACCAACCGGGCAAGAAGGGGACCGGCTTTAGCGGGGAATCGGAAAAATGAGACTCACTAAGGAGCGCTAAATGGCACATTATTTCGACGAACCCTCGCGTACTTTCAACGAGTACCTGCTTGTTCCGGGTTACTCCTCTTCGGACTGCATCCCTGAAAAGGTGGATCTTTCCACGCCGCTGGTTCGCTACAAGAAGGGCGAAGAGCCTGCGCTCAAGCTCTCCATCCCTATGGTTTCCGCAATCATGCAGGCCGTTTCCGACGACGGCATGGCTGTGGCGCTGGCTCAGCAGGGCGGCCTTTCCTTCATCTTCGGCTCCCAGAGCATCGAAAGCCAGGCTGCTATGGTGCGCCGCGTCAAGGACCACAAGGCCGGCTTCGTCCGCTCCGATTCCAACCTTACTCCCGATGCCACTTTGCGCGATGTTGTGGCACTGAAGGAAAAGAGCGGCCACACCACCATGCCCGTTACCGAGGGCGGCAAGGGCCAGGGCAAGCTGCTGGGCATCGTCACCGGCCGCGACTATCGCCTTTCCCGCATGGACCTGGACACTCCCGTTTCCGAGTTCATGACCCCGCGCGAAAAGCTCATCGTGGGCACTGCAGCCACCACGCTGAAGGAAGCCAACGACATCATCTGGGACAACAAGCTGAACTCCCTGCCCATCGTCGACGACAACGACAACCTTATGTACATGGTGTTCCGCAAAGACTACGAGCAGCATAAGTCGAACCCGCACGAGCTGCTGGATTCCCACAAGCGCTATCTGGTTGGCGCCGGCATCAACACGCGCGACTTCGCCGAGCGCGTCCCTGCGCTGGTAGAGGCTGGCGCCGATGCCCTGTGCATCGACTCTTCCGAGGGCTTCTCCGAATGGCAGAGCCGCACCATCGCTTGGATCCGCTCCCACTACGGCGACTCCGTGAAGGTGGGCGCCGGCAACGTGGTAGACGCCGAGGGCTTCCGCTTCTTGGCAGAGGCTGGCGCCGACTTCATCAAGGTGGGCATCGGCGGCGGTTCCATCTGCATCACGCGTGAGACCAAGGGCATCGGCCGCGGCCAGGCAACTTCCCTTATCGAAGTGGCCAAGGCGCGCGACGAGTACTACCGCGAAACGGGCATCTACGTGCCGGTTTGCTCCGACGGCGGCACCGTGTACGACCATCATGTAACGCTGGCTTTGGCCATGGGCGCCGACTTCATCATGCTGGGCCGCTACTTCGCCCGCTTCGACGAGGCTCCCAACAACAAGGTTGTGGTGAACGGCCAGCACATGAAGGAGTACTGGGGCGAAGGCTCCAGCCGCGCCCGCAACTGGCAGCGCTACGACCTGGGCGGCAAGAAGAAGGGCATGACCTTCGAAGAGGGCGTTGATTCCTACGTTCCCTACGCCGGCTCGCTGAAGGACAACGTGGACATCACGCTTTCCAAGGTGAGGAGCACCATGTGCAACTGCGGTGCGCTCACCATCCCCGAGCTGCAGGAAAAGGCGAAGCTCACCGTTATCAGCTCCACTTCCATCGTGGAGGGCGGCGCGCACGACGTTCTGCTGAAGGACAAGACGCCCTACGTAAGCAACACCATTCGCTAACATCGGCCTGCCGAGTGATCGGCAAACAGGCACATCAGAGCACAGCGGGAGCCTTCGGGCTCCCGTTTTCTCTTTCCGGACAACTGCACAAAGCTGTGGGGCTCTTCATAAAATCTCCCGGCGGCCAAAACGCAGGCTTGCGTGCGATATAAGCTTCCCATCTGCGGTTATTCGGTTGCTTGGGAAACCGTGAAGGGCCTGTGGATTCCCGGCGATTAGGCGGCACCTGCCGGGTACGCTACACTTCAAAACATGTTTAACACAGCACATAAAGCGTTTTTCGCGGTGCCGCTTTGCATGGTTTTGGCCGTTTCGGTGGCCCTGCCGCTTCCTGGGTCGCTGCGTCAGGCGCACGCAGACGAGCTCTCCGATGCCCAGGCAACCCTTTCTGCGGCTTCGGCCGAGCTGAGTTCCATCAACAAGGAATACGATGCGCTGCAGCAGCAGCTTTCAAGCCTTGACGGCCAGATTAACGAAACCACCGAAAAGGTGCTTACCGCCCAGCAGCAGATGCTCAAAGGGCGCGACACCCTTTCCGATGCCATCCTTTCCCAGTACAAAAGCGACGGCGCGCTTTCGTTGGTCGGCATCGTTCTTTCCTCTACGAACATCGCCGACTTCACCAAGAACCTCACCTACTACACCGCCATCCAGGAAGACGAGGCGGAAAAGGTGGCCGAGCAGAAGCAGCTGCGCGATACGTTCGCGTCTTCGCTTGAAGAACTCGATTCCCAGCGCGACCAGCAGCAGAAGCTCTTGAACGAGGCCGACCAGAAGAAGGCTCAGGCCCAGAAGGTGGTAAGCGATGCCTCGGCGAAGGTTTCCTCTATCCAGGAAGCCCAGGCCCAGGCGGCACTCGCTGCCCTTCAGGCCCAGGCCGAGCAGATGAAGGCGGCTGAAGAGCAGAAGCAGGCCCAAGAGCAGGCGCAGACCCAGGAAAACGTGAACTGGAATACCAACACCGATCGCAACACGAGCGCCAATACCAACAGCAACAGCGGCTCGAACAGCAGTTCCGGCAGCAACTCTGGCAGCTCGAGCTCCGGCAGCTCGGATTCTTCCACTGGTTGGAAGACGGGCATCGCCTCTGCCTACGGCGGTAGCTCCGATGCCAGCACCCCGAACCCCGGCACCACGGCAACGGGTGCGGTCTGCAACGACAGCTCGATGGGCGTTGCCATTCCCATGGCGTGGTCGAACTACCGCTCGTACTTCGGGCATGCAGTGGAAATCAAGTACGGCGGCAAAACGGTTGTCGCCACCATCAACGACTGCGGCGGCCTTGGCGGCGGCGCGCGCTCGCTGGACTTGCAGCCCGGCGTGTTCAAGGCGTTCGGCTTCAGCACTTGCCAAGACTGGGGCCTGCGCACGGTGAGCTATCGCAT
>CAVDWN010000217.1:0-3028 GCA_963612535.1 Sphaerochaetaceae bacterium | reverse complement strand
TCGTTGGTGGCGCCTGCCTGGGCATGCACGGTGTTGCCCTCGATGGAGATGCCCGCCATGCGCTGCCCGATCTCTATCACCACGCCGCGTAGGCCGGCATCGGAAACCAGCAGGTCGCTGCCGCAGCCGATGACCCACCAAGGCTCACCTGCGTTTTCGGCTGCAGAAATGGCAGCGGATATATCTGCCGCATCGCTGGGGCGCACCAGGTAGTCGGCAGGTCCGCCGCAGCGGAAGGTGGTGTGCTTGCGCATGGGCTCGTCGCACAGCAGGTCGTCATGCGCGAAGATTTGCGCCAAGGCGGCGCCAAGATCGGCGTTTCCCATTACTTGCCGAACTTCTTGCTGCCGGTGATAACTGCCATGCACATGCAGATCAGGCCTGCGTAAGCCCAGAATTTATGGTTCTTCATGGTTTCGTCCTTTCGTTCTGCCCGCGCCTAGGCGCAAGCACTTCGCCTTCCAGTGTAACGGGAGTGCCGGACTATTGGGCGCCGGAGTGCAAGGCGCCAGGGCGGAATGGGTGTTGCTGCACGCCTTGCGCCTCCCGGATAGTAAGCGCGCCTTTGGCTTTGCGGAATACCTGCGCGCTCGTTCTATGGGGCAGTAACGGGCCGCCGCCGCGCCGTCGACCAGGTCGGCCTAAACCCAACTTCTCGTGTAGGACTAGAAGTTACGCCCATAACTTCTAGTGCAGCACGAGAAGTTCTGCACTATACTTCTCGTGTAGGACGAGAAGTATAGATAGCCAAGGAGATGACGCCATGTCGGCACAGATACACAACCTCGCCGAGGTCGTGCGGGAGGCGCTTGACTTCCAGTTCCCAAAGCCGTCCTCTCGCGAAGACATCATCGAATCGCTCCCGGAGCCTGATCCGTTCAACCTCGTGCACATCATCACCGGCATCCGTCGCTGCGGCAAGACTTTCTATGCCTTCCAATGGGCTAACAGGTTGCTTTCCCAAGGCGTCGATCGCAACCGCATCTTCTACTTCAACTTTTCCGACGACCGCCTGCGCCCGGCTCCGGCGGGCCTTATGAGCGAGGTGCTCGAGGAGTACTGGCGCCAGGTTCCGCAGGCAAGGTCCGAGGGCTGCTATCTGTTTCTCGATGAGGTTCAAGAGGCCGGTTCCTGGCAGGGTGCATGCCAGCGCATCGCAGAGCACGAGAAAGTTACCCTTGTCATCACCGGTTCGTCCTCGAAGCTCTCGGCGGACGACATTGCAACCGAGTTCCGCGGACGTTCTCAAGAGCATCCCATGCAGCCGCTTTCTTTCCGCGAATTCTGCCGGTTTCACGGGATCCACGCACCCGAGGCATCCGAGCTTCGCGAGGTGGGCGCGGTGTCCCCTCAGACCCGTACCGAGCTTGAAGGGGCATTCGACCGCTATCTAGTGGAGGGCGGGTTCCCTGGTGTCCAGACCCTCACCGAAGGATCGCGAATCCAGATGCTCCAGGCCTATGTGCGCGATGTGGTCGCGCGCGACGTGATTGAGCGCAGTGTGCGCACGGATATCTCGTTGGCAAATCAAGTCGGGCTTTTCTGCCTTCGCAATACCGGCTGCGAACTCTCTGTAAACAACCTGGTAGATGACTTGAAATCCATTGGCTACCGAACTTCGTGGGATAAGGTTTCCGAAGTGGTCCGGCTTTTTGAGCAGGCGCACCTTATCGGGCTTCTCCGCGAGTTCTCGATGTCGATAGCCCCGTCGTCCACCGTCCCCGGAAAGGTGTACGCCATCGACCAGGGCATGGCTTTCGCAGCGTCCCGTGCCAGCCAGCAAGACGTTGGGAAGCGCCTCGAGACGGCTGTGTACCGGGAACTGATGCGTAGAACCGCGAACGGCAGAATGGAAACGGTCACTTCGTATACGGCCCGAACGGCGAACAGGGAGAAGGTCGATTTCCTTGTTGGCGACGCCTTGGCCACCGAGCCGTACGAGTTGCTTCAGGTGACCGTCGACATGACGGCGGAAAAGACGCGTAGGCGCGAGGTGGGCTCGCTCGAGGTGGCGATGGGCGAGACGCGCGTCGAGCGGGCAGCGATAATTACCCTCCGGGAAGAGGGGCGCATCGCGGGGAAGCATGGCGAGATAGACGTTGTTCCGGCATGGAAGTGGACCTTGTGCGGTGGTGCAGCTCGCGGTTAAGCCGGCTAAGAGCTTGTTTGGAGCCCTCGCCCGCCTTGGCCCCCTGCGCTACCTTTCCGCGGCGAACTCCCTTGCAACATCCACCGCGTAGCGGAAGTTGCCGTCGGGGTTCAGGCTCTTGATGCAGGCACTGGTGAGCATCGTCATCTGCTCCACGCTTTCCTTGCGGCCGCTTCGCATCCATTTGCGCAGGATGCTCACCACGCCGCCCGCTATGTAGTAGAACTGATACTGGCACACGGTCTCGCACGAGCGTTTCGCGCTGCTGGCGGGAAGGCCACCGCGCTTCAGCTGGTCGGTTACGGTTGCGTGCACGCCGGCGTTCTTGGTGCATGCTTCGCGTATCACCTCGATAAGGGAAGAAAAGAACGTGCTGTCGTTGGTACTCGGGAAAACGATGTCGAACAGGCTCTCGTTGTCGGCAAAGAACTGGTAGATATCGGCTATCAGCCCGTCGTAATCGCCTTGCGCTATCTCTTCCCCATGGGCTTCCACCATGTTGCGGCAGGTTTGGGTAAGGTCGTTTTCCAGCTGCTCGAACATGTCGAATATGTCCTGGTAGTGGGTGTAGAAGGTGGCGCGGTTCACGTCGGCGCGCTCGGTAAGCTCGGTAACCTTGATGCTGTTCAGCGGCTTTTCCTGCAGCAGCCCAACCAGTGCGCGAAGAAGCGCTTCCCGGGTGCGGCGGGTGCGCCGGTCCAGCCCAACGGTGGTGCTGGCCGGCCAGTCGGTGTAGGTCGATTTCCCCATGAAGCCCTCAATCCCCAACGATTTTCAGTGGAATGTCGATTATCCGACAACGGGCAGCCATATTGCGTATTGCTCCCGGCCGGAATTCTTCGATACTTGTATGTTAAACGACACCTGACGAAAAACAAC
>CAVDWN010000216.1:0-3044 GCA_963612535.1 Sphaerochaetaceae bacterium | reverse complement strand
CGTCGGAAAGGTCGTAGGGCGCCAGGTCGGGCTCGGGGAACAGGCGGTAGTCGTCTGCCGTTTCCTTCACGCGCATAACGATGGTGCGCTTCTGGCTGGGGTCCCAATGGCGGGTTTCCTGGTAGATGATGCCGCCTTCCTCAAGCACCTCGGCCTGACGGCAGATCTCGTAGGCCAAGCCGTCGTGCAGGTTCTTGAAGGAGTTCATGTTCTTCAGCTCGGTCTTGGTGCCCAGCTTCGTCTCGCCGCGGCGACGCAGGGAAACGTTGCCGTCACAGCGCAGCGAGCCTTCTTCCATGGAGCAGTCGGAGATGCCGATGGCCAGGTAGATCTGGCGCAGCTTCTGCATGAACAGGCGCGCTTCCTCGGGCGTGCGCAGGTCGGGCATGGTTACCAGCTCGATAAGCGGCGTGCCGGCGCGGTTGTAATCCACCAGCGAATGGGTGGCGCCGGCAATGCGGCCCTCGCCGCCGCCGACGTGGATCATCTTGCCCGCGTCTTCCTCCATATGGATGCGCTCGATGCCCACGTGGGCCACGTAGCCGTCTTCAGTGCGGGTGACGTTGGCCGCGGTGGAATCGGCTGCGCCCTGCTGCCCGGGCTTCAAATCGCCCAGGTCGATGCGCTCCTTGGCAGCGGCGCCATCGACGTCCAAGTCCAAGTGGCCGCGCATGCAGAAGGCGATGGGGCCCTGGGTGGTTTGGAAGTTCTTGGCCATGTCGGGGTACATGTAGTTCTTGCGGTAGAACATCGAGCGCTTCTCGATGTCGCAGTTGGTGGCCAGGCCGGCCAGCACGATGCTCTCGATTGCCGCCTTGTTGGGCACCGGCAGCGCACCGGGCAGGCCCAGGCATACCGGGCAGGTGTGCGTGTTGGGCTCGGCGCCGAACTCCAGCTTGCAGTTGCAGAACATCTTGGTTTCAAGGGTGGTGAGCTCGGCATGGATCTCCAGGCCGATTACCGCTTCCCAATCTTCGAGTACCTGCTCGAGCTTCTTCACGGCTACTCACCGTCCTTTCCGTCAGCGAACGCAGGGGCAACAGGCGCCGGGCCGTACACGGTTTCCAGCGCCGCAGCAACGCGCAGCATGTTCTGGTCCTTGAAGGCGGGGCTGATAAGCTGCGCTCCCACCGGAAGGCCGGAATCGGCGCCCAGGCCGATGGGCATGCTCATGCCGCCGTTGCCGGCGATGTTGATGGAAATGGTGAACATGTCGGAAAGGTACATGCTGGTGGGGTCGGCGATCTCGCCGAACTTGAAGGCCGTGCGCGGCGCAACCGGCGCCACGATGCAATCCACCTTCTCGTAGGCGCGCACGTAATCTTGCGTGATAAGGGTGCGCACCTGCTGGGCCGGATAGTAGTACTTCTCGTACACGCCCGCGGAAAGCAGGTAGCTGCCCAGCATGATGCGGCGGCGCGCTTCGGGGCCGAAGCCGGCGGAACGGGAGGCCTCGTACTGATGGCCCAGGTCCTTGCAGCCCGGCTCGCAGTAGCCGTAGCGCACGGAATCGAAGCGGGCCAGGTTGGAGAATGCCTCGCACGGGCCAAGCACGTAGTACGCGCTCATGGCCGCCTGGGCGTTGGGGAGCTCGACCTCTACGATCTGGGCGCCCAGCTGCTGCAGATGGTCGATGGCCTCCTGCACCTTGGCACGAACCTCGGGCGCCAAGCCCTCGGCCTCCATGAAGGCGGGAACCACGCCGATGCGCATGCCCTTCACGCCTTCAGCCAGGTTGGCGGTGAAATCGGTGGAAACGGGCTGGCTGGTGCAGTCCAGCGGGTCGTGGCCGGCCAGGGCGTTCATGGCAAGCGCCGCGTCCTGCACGTTGCGGGCGAACGGGCCCACCTGGTCGAGCGAGGAACCGAAGGCCACCACGCCGTAGCGGGAAACCACGCCGTAGGTGGGCTTAACGGCAACCGTGCCGCAGAAGCTGCCCGGCTGGCGGATGGAGCCACCCGTGTCGGAACCCAGCGTGATGGTTGCCAAGCCAGCCGCCACGGCAGCCGAAGAGCCGCCGGAAGAGCCGCCCGGCACGCGCTGGAGGTCCCACGGGTTGAACGTGCGACCGAATGCCGAGGTCTCCGTAGAGGAGCCGAAGGCGAACTCGTCCATGTTCAGCTTGCCCAGCGGGATGCCGCCGGCTTCGATGATCTTGCTTACGCACGTTGCCGTGTAAGGGGAAACGTAGTTCTCCAACATATGGGATGAACAGGTGGTATGCGTGCCCTCCAGGTTCATGTTGTCCTTGAAGGCAACCGGGACGCCCGCCAAGGGGCCCGCCTGGGAAATGTCGCCCGCGGCAACGGCGGCGTCTACGCGCTCGGCCGCCTTGAGGGCCATTTCCTCGGTGGTTTCCAGAAACGCATGCACGGCCTTGTCTGCCGAGGCGATGCGGGAAAGCGAGCTTTGCGCCACTTCCTTGGCGCTGAATTCCTTGGCGGAAAGGCCTGCCTGGATTTCCGCAACGGAAAGCTCTGCGAACGACTTGGCCATTATTCATCGCCTCCGCCCAAGATAGCCGGGATAAGGAAGCTGCCGTCCTGCTGCTTCGGCGCGTTGGAAAGGGCAACTTCCTGGGTGAAGCTTTCGCCTTCCACGTCTTCGCGCATGACGTTGGAAAGGCCCCCGATGGGATGGAACGTGGGCTCCACGCCTTCGAGGTCGTACTCGGTGATGGGCTTCAGGCTCTCGATGATGCTGTTGAGGTCTTCGGTCATGGAAGTTACCTCTTCATCGGTAAGCCCGATTCGCGCGTACGTGGCAATGCCGCGCACGTCCTTTTCGGTGAGATGCTGGGTCATGGTATTCCTTCATCGCCATATGCCGAACGGCGGCGCAGCAGCTGGGGCAAGCCAGCCTGAACAGCGCCGATTCCGACACAATCCACGTGCCGCCTTGCGTTGCCAGCCGAAGCGCACCCGGCGCCCGGCCGGCACCGGAAACCGGCACGACTCTAGAACGTTCCCATGATAGCAAACGCCCGTGCGCTGAAACCCCGCCCGGCGCATAGAGCGCCGAACGTTCACCAGGGCGCAACAATA
>CAVDWN010000215.1:0-3062 GCA_963612535.1 Sphaerochaetaceae bacterium | reverse complement strand
GGCTGCATGGTTTAGAGAAAAAGGGAAAGGAAAGCCATGGTTGATCGTGTGGTAGATCCCGAAAACGATATTCCCGTTGAAGATGTTGACGATACGCTGAAAACCGTGATCATCGCAGTGCTCAACGAGGCGGCAGACAAGATGGAAGCGGGCGAAGAGGTTGTTCCCTTCACCGGCTTGGCCGTGAAGGAGAACCTTTTCATCGAAACCCACCCGGGCGACGACACCGAGAAGATCTTCCTTGCTGCCCGCAAAGAGGTGCAGGGCGCCCGTGGGGCTACGGCATATGCCTTCTGCTACGATGGCTACCTTGATACCGAGGATGGCGCCGTTGATGCGCTTATCGCCGAAGGCGGCCTGCCTGGCGAAGAGCAGGGCTTCGCATTCGGTTACCTCTACGACGAAGACGGGGTGGATCGCGAAGTGGTCTACATCGGTCCTGCCCCGAATTTCATGGAGGGTCTGAAGCTCGAGCTGGATATGGAAGGGTCGCTTGATCCTGCGAAGCAGGCTCAGCCTGAAGGCGATTCCGGAGACCAGCCCGCTAGCGAGCAGCCTGCTGAATAGCCTGCCTGCCGGCAGCACCAACCCGCCAGCGAATTGGCCGCACCCTAGGCTTTCTGGAGCCTTGGGCGCGGCCTTTCTGTTTGGTCTGCGTTTGGTTTGCGATCCGCTTCGCATCGCCTTCGCATATTTTTAAGAACCGCGCGCTACGATCTTATCGCTGGAATAGATAAGGCCCCATGTGTGCAAAGCGTGGGTTCGCTGGCTTCATCAATTGCTAACGGGTTTTCCGTTTGGTATCTTACAAAGGCTAATCCTGCTTCGGGGTTTCCTTTATCACCCGAAGCCGTAAGTCCAGAGGAGGTGAACTGATGAAGGCTTATGAACTCTTGTACTTTGTAGCTCCGTCTATCGACGAAGAATCTCGTATCGCTGTTATGAAGCGTATCGAGACCGCCCTCGCAGAAGGTAACGGTGTCGTCGACAATGTTGACAACTGGGGTAAGCGCAAGCTCGCTTACGAGGTAAACGGTTTGACTGACGGTGATTACACCCTTATCGATTTCCATGCAGAGCCCACCAATATCGCTGAGCTCGACCGCGTTCTTCGCATCTCCGATGCTGTTGAGCGTCACATGATCGTTGCACGCACCGATCGCGATTAATTTTTTGGAAATCAAAGGCGAACGCGGATGTTCGCACTATGAAAGAGGTTTGTTATGAGCATCAATCGAGTCGTTATCAGCGGAAATCTTACCCGCGACCCTGACCTGCGCTCCACCGCCAGTGGTATGCCGGTCCTCGGTTTCGGCGTGGCGGTGAACGACCGTCGCAAGAACCAGCAGACGGGTGAATGGGAGGATTATCCGAATTTCATCGACTGCACCATATTTGGTGCTCGTGCCCAGAGCGTTTCCCGCTTCCTTTCCAAGGGAAGCAAAGTGGCCATCGAAGGCAAGCTTCGTTGGAGCCAGTGGGAGCGCGATGGACAGAAGCGCAGCAAGATCGAAGTCATCGTTGACGAGATCGAATTCATGACCAGCCGCAACGATGCTGCTCCTCGTGCCGCTGCGCCTGTGCAGGCTGCCCCTGCGGCAGCTGCCCCGATGGCCGCTCCGGTCGTCGATGCCTCTGTCTACGACGAAGACATCCCGTTCTAATCATTCGAAAGAGGTTTACATGTCTGACTACACCAAGCAGCCTCGTCGAAAGTATTGCCAGTTCTGCAAGGACCACGCAGAATATGTCGATTACAAAGACACCCAGATGCTGCGTAAGTATGTTACCGACCGTGGGAAGATCAAGCCCCGCCGTGTTACGGGCGCTTGCACCCAGCACCAGCGCGATATCGCCAATGCCGTGAAGCGCGCACGCGAGATGGCTCTTATGCCCTACGCTGTGCCTGCCGTCAGCGGCCGTGGCGACCGCCGCAACCGCTAAAAGGAGGATGAGATGAAAGTTATCCTTCTTACCGAGGTTAAGAACAAGGGCGGCGAAGGCGACGTCGTAGACGTAGCCCCCGGCTTTGCCAACAACTACCTGCTTCCCCAGGGCATGGCCATCCTGGCCACCAAGGGCAACCTGAAGCAGCTCGAGCAGCGTAAGCATCACATCGCTGCCCGCGAAGAGAACCGCGTTGCCGATGCCAACAAGATCAAGGAAACCCTTGAGCCCCTTACCATCAAGGTAGAGGCCCGCGTTGGCGAAGAGGGCGTCCTCTTCGGTTCCGTTACCGCCCAGATGGTGGCCGACGCCGTTAAGGCCCAGGCCGATATCGAGCTTGATCGTCGTCGCATCGACATCAAGAACGCTATCAAGACCGCTGGCGAGCACACGGTTTCTGCTTCCCTGTACCGCGACATCAAGGCAAACATCACCCTTCTGGTGGGCGACGAGGCAACCTTCGCCGCTCCTGCCGCCGAAGAGGTTGAGGAGCCTGCTGCCGAGGCTGAGGCGGAGGCTACGGAAGAGACCGAGGCTGCTGCAGAGTAGCGCTTCTTTTCCGAAGGCTTTTCTTGAAGGGTCACCGAAAGGTGGCCCTTTTTGCTGCCGGGATGAAGGTGGTCTTTTGGAGCGGCGGCCGATTCCCGTTTTACGGCTCGGCGGCTGCTATGATTGAACCTCAAGCAACGCAATCGACGTGTATAGGGCAAGGAGCTGTGAGTATGCCGGAAGCCAATCAGGGCTCTGAGGTGCGCAAGACGCTTCCTCAGAACATAGAAGCAGAGCAGACGGTGCTTGCGGCATGTCTTCTTTCTACAGGCGTGTTCGAAGAGGTTTCCCTTAAGCTCAAGCCGGAAAGCTTCTTCCGACCTGCGCATAAGATGATCTTCGAGACGATGCGCGAAATGAACTCGCGCTCTATCCCTATCGACGTCATATCGGTTTCCGACAACCTTTCCGCAGCGGGGCAGCTCGATGCCGTAGGCGGCAAGCAGTACCTGCTCGAGCTGGCCGACAACACCTTCGCGTTCACCAGTTGGCAGCACCATGCCGAAATCGTGAGCCGCGACGCCATCCGTAGGGAGCTTCTGCTCTCTGCCGCGCAGATAACCTCG
>CAVDWN010000214.1:0-3063 GCA_963612535.1 Sphaerochaetaceae bacterium | reverse complement strand
TGTTGCAGCTGATGGCTACACCGAGGGTGTCGACTATACGGTTACCTACGGCGAGAACTTCCATGTTGGTGGCGGCGCCGGCACCATCACGATCACCGGCATTGGCGATTACGCCGGCGAGAAGGAATACACCTTCAATATCAACAAGAAACATGTCACGGTAACGGGCATCAAGGCACTCGACAGGGAATACGACGGCACGACCGACGTCGACCTTGATTGCTCAGAGGCTCAGGTCAACGGCCTTTGCGGAAGCGACGTTTTGACGGTTGTTGCAGGTGGCGAGTTGGACGACGTGGCCGTTGGCGAAAGGACTGCCACGCTCTTGTCTATCGACCTGACTGGCGAAAACTCATGGGACTACGGCATAGACGAGTGGACCAGCATCGAGATGAAGATGCAGGTTACGCAAAGAACTGCAGAGCTTACCTGGTACGACACGTCCTTTACATACGACCAGCAACAGCATTGCCCGGTGGCAGGCGTTTCGAATTCGGTCGATGGCGAGGTGCCGGTTGTGACGGTTGACGGCGTCCAGAGCGGTGCGGGAACGTACACCGCGACTGCAACGGCGCTCGACGACGATAATTACAAGCTGCCCGAAAACCCCACGCAGGAGTTCACCATCTCTCCTGCGAAGGTGAGCGTTTCCGGGCTCTCTGCCGAAAGCAAAATCTACGATGGCACCGACGAGGCAATGCTCGACGCGACGGGTGCGTCGCTTGATGGCGTCATCGAGGGCGATGATGTAGCTCTCGACACCACAAATGCCAAATGCGAGTTCGACTCGGCTGATGCGGGTGAGAACAAGAAGGTCACCGTTTCCGGGCTTGCCCTCAGCGGCGCAGCAAGCGGGAACTACTCCTTCGCGCAGAAAGGCATGCAGCTTACGACCACCGCAAGCATTGCCAAAAAGCCGATTGGAGTCGCGTGGGCCGGCGGCGACAGCTACACCTACAACGGCCAGGTCCAGACGCCATCGGCAACTGCGACCGGCGTTGTGAAAGACGACACCGTTAACGTCGCCGTCTCCGCCAAGGGCGGCGCAGAGTGCAAGGACGCCGGCAGCTACACCGCCGAGGCCACCGGCGTCGACAACGCCAACTACGAGCTCGACGCAACGGCGGCAACCTCGAAGGCCTTCACGATCGGGAAAAAAGAGGTGAAGATCGGCGGCATCACCGCGGCGAACAAAAAATACAACGGCGACATTAAGGCCCAGATCAATTACAGCACTGCTACGTTCGATGGGATCATTGATGGCGACAAGCTTTCCGTTTCTGGCATTGGTGGTTACTTCGACTCGGCCGGAATAGGCCAAAACAAGACGGTCTACCTGTACGAATACACGTTAGGCGGCGCTGACGCTGCTAACTACTACATGTCTAGCATCAGCCAGAACGTGGCTTACGCAAACATTACGGAGCAAGAGCTTGATTGGAACGCCTTCTCTTCTGATGAGTCTCCTAAAGCGTATTCAAAAACGCAGTACAAGCCAGCAGTTACCTGCTCTAACCCTGATTACGTTGCGGGGCGCGATTACGAGGTTTCCTACGACGACAACACCGATGCTGGAACCGGCTATGTTTATGTAGAGGGCATCGGCAACTACGGCGGCTTTATTGCCTTCGAATTTGAGATCAAGCCACGGGAAGTTGATCTGGTGTGGAGCGACGATGAGTTCTTCTATGACGGCAATGCGCATGTTCCAGCCGCCACTGCTGATCCGGATGATTTGCTTGATGGCGACGCGGTCGAGCTTTCGGTAAAGACCTCTGATGGCCAAGACGCTATCGAGATCGGCGAGTACAAAGCAGAGGCCACTAGCCAAAACGCTAATTATGTTGCCAGTGACGCAACCGCAACCCACACCTTCCGGATCTCCAAGGCAGAGTACTGCACAGTTAGCTTCTCAATGAATGGGCACGGCAATGATCTGGATCCGGTGACGGTTCTCAAGGGTGAAAAAGTCCCTGAACCAACTGATGTTCCGTCGGTTCCAGGCTTGAAGTTTGAGGGCTGGTACTCTCAGGAATCATGCCTTGACAAGTGGGACTTCGACAAAGATACCCCTAAGTACGGTGACTACACGCTCTATGCGAACTGGGTGCCCGACACCGATGCCGATGTTTATTGGATCTCACCAGCTTCGAAAATCACGACGGGCAACACGAGCGAAACAGCCAACCAGACTAATGAGAATTACAGGTCCGAGGAGTGGTGCGTCAAGAAATCTTCCGCTGAAATCAAAGCCGATGTAGCCGTTTTGCAGAACCCCAACGATGCGGATTACGAGAAGGTGAAGGCAGAATACGCGGCCTTCATGGCGAACGATGACTTCCACCTGTACACGAAGTGGACGGGCGACACCAGCGATTCCGCGGGCGAGCAGGCGGCGAATGGCTATGTCGAGTTCCGCATCATCCAGGTGGGCAACCGCGACAGCCAAGAGGCCCTGACGTTCCAGGCGATCCACGAATTGCCAACCAGTTGGCAGATGACGCAGACTTCCATCACCAACAAGGGCGGTTGGGGCTCTTCCGAGCTCCAGGCCATGATGAACCCAGGCGGCGAGATCTACGCCAACTTCAACACGGAATTCACTGATGATATCGCGATCTCCCCGAAGAGGACCTACGCCGGCTTCGGTGCCTCGACTCCGTCCTATTCCTGCAACTATTTCTGGCTGCCGTCCTACTCCGAGCTCAGCGGGACCAGGGATATGCACTATGAAGAAGAAGGCCAGCAGTATGCCTACTACAGCGCTATCGGCGTGACTGACGGTGGCGACAATCCTGCGCTAATGTTCAATACCCGTGCTGGGAACAGACCTGTGGGAGCACCAACCGAATACGACACGAGCACACCTTGGTGGACGAGGTCTTCAGACTCCCAATATCTCACAGACTACAAAGCCGTCAACTACAAGGGGAACATGACTAACCTCAACGCTTCTAGCGACAGATATTACGGCGTAGCGCCTTGCTTCTCGTTCGGCAAACGAGACGGGAACCTCGTCACGTTCGACATGCAGAACCATGGCTCGCAGGTTAAATACAAATA
>CAVDWN010000213.1:0-3063 GCA_963612535.1 Sphaerochaetaceae bacterium | reverse complement strand
CAGGGGCTGCTGTTTGGTGGGCGGGAAGGCTAGCCTTGCGGCTGCTCGGCGAAGAACTGCTCGGCTATGCGGGCGCTTTCGGCGGCGTCCTTGGCGTACCAGGTGGCGCCCATGGTGTTGGCGTAGTCGGGGGTGAGCACCGCGCCGCCTACGAAGGTCTTGGCATCGGGCACCTGTTCGCGCAGAAGCTCGATGGTCTTTTCCATCGACTTCACGGTGGTGGTCATCAGCGCCGAAAGGCCGATAAGGCGAATGCCCTGCTCAAGCGCGGCATCCACCACAACCTGCGGGTCCACATCGCGGCCCAAGTCCACCACGCGGTAGCCGTAGTTTTCCAGCAGCATCTTCACGATGTTCTTGCCGATGTCGTGGATGTCGCCCTTAACGGTGGCAAGGATGATGGGCTTGTCCTCGGCTTGCTCGTTGCTGCCGCTGGCGGCCATGTGGGCCTTCACCACGTCGAAGCCCACCTTCACCGCCTCGGCGGAGGCCATCAGCTGCGGCAAGAAGAACGTGCCCTTGTCGAAGCGCACGCCCACTTCGTCGAGCGTGGGGATGAACAGGCCGTCTATCAGGTCGAGCGCATCGTGGTTGGCAAGAAGCTCTTCGGTTGCCTGCTTCATGGGCTCTTTGCGCCCGGCGATTATGAGGTCTTGGATGGCCGCAGCCTGGGCCTTCGCATCGGCCAGCGACTCGGGGATGGGCAGCACGCTTGCCGGCTCGGCGGCGGGGGCTGCCGCGGGAGCTGCGCTCGGTGCGCCGCTGGCGAGCGAGGCCAGAAGGGTGTTGCCGTCTGCGGCGCCGCCTGTTGCCTGGGCGATGAGCGCCAGGCCCTGCGCCAGCTTTTCCTGGTCAACGTCAAGACCGGGTTTCGCATCGTACGGGTCATCGTTTTCGTTGCAGTACTCGATGTAGCCAACCGAGCCCTCGTCTTGCCCGTTGATAACGCGGTAGCAGCGCACCACGTCGCGGTAGCGGGCGGCGTTGGGGTTGATGATGGGCAGGTCCAAGCCCGCGCCGAATGCGGCGGAAAGGAAGTTCGAGCTCATAAGGTTGCGCTGGGGCAGGCCGAAGCTGATGTTGGAAACGCCGAGTGCGGTGCGCACACCCAGGTGCTCTTTGCACAGCTTGATGGCGTCCAGGATTGCAGAGGCTTCCTTCTGGTTGGTGGCCACGGCCATGGTAAGGCAGTCGATGACGATGTCGTGCGCGGGGATTCCGTACGTGGCGGCTTCGTTCACGATCTTCTGCGCAATGGCGAAGCGCTCTTCTGCGGTGGGGGGTATGCCGCCTTCGTCCAAGCACAGGCCGATAACGCAGCAGCCGTACTTCGCCGCTATGGGTAGCACGGCATCCATGTTCTCTTGCTTGCCGTTTACGGAGTTGATCAGGGGCTTTCCGCAGTACAGGCGGCAGGCGCGCTCCAGCGCCTCGGTATCGGACGAATCCAGCACCAGCGGAAGGGTCACGCACGATTGCAGCTTCTGCACTGCGGCAACCAGCACGGCCGGCTCGTCGATCTCGGGCAGGCCCACGTTCACGTCAAGCAGGTCGGCGCCTAAGTCGCGCTGGGTAACCGCTTCGCCCACCAGGTAATCAAGGTTGCCCTCGCGCAGCGCCGCCTTCAGCTTGGGCTTGCCGGTGGGGTTGATGCGCTCGCCGATGATGCCCACCTCATGGGTGCCTTCGTGCAGCACCACGGCCTGCTGCCCGCTGGTGATGATGCAGTCGTTGGCAACGGTGCGCTCTGCCGGCACGCCGCGGCGTTTCACGCAGGCGGCAACCTGGGAAATCATCTCGGGCGTGGTGCCGCAGCAGCCGCCCACCAGGGATACGCCCACCTCCATGATGGCGTCCATGGCCTGGGCGAACTCTTCGGGGGTGATGTCGTAGATGGTCTCGTCGCCTTCCATGCGCGGCAGGCCCGCGTTGGGCTGGATAAGCACCGGCACCCGGCTGAAGGTGGCAAGCGTCTTGGCGAAGCCCAGTGCTTCTGCCGGCCCTAGCGAGCAGTTCATGCCCACGGCGTTCGCGCCCATGGCCGAAAGCGTTGCGGCGGCAACCTCGGGCGGGGTGCCCAGGAAGGTGCGGCCGTCTTCCTCGAAGGTCATGGTAACGAATACGGGCAGGTGGGAGTGCTCTTTCGCCGCCAGCAGCGCAGCGCGCGCCTCGGAAAGGTCGGAAAGGGTTTCCAGCAGGATGATGTCGCACCCTGCGGCAACGGCGGCGTCTACCTGCTCGGCGAACAGGTCGTATGCCTCTTCGAACGAAAGCGTGCCCATGGGCTGCATCAGCTCGCCGATGGGACCGATGTCGGCAACCACGTAGGGCGCCCCGGCGGCGCGGACGTTTTCGGCTGCCGCCTGGAACACTTCTGCCACGGTGGCGCGGCCTTCCAGCTTGTGGCGGTTCGCGCCGAAAGTGTTGGTGGTGATTGCCTGGGCGCCTGCCGCAACGTAGGCGGCATGGATGGCGCTTACCTCGGCGGGGTGGCTCAGGTTCAGCAGGTCGGGCACCACGCCGGCGCCGGCAAGGCCCGCGGCCTGCAGCATGGTTCCCATCCCGCCGTCGTGGATCAGGAATTCCTTCCCGCGCAGCACGGCCTCTAGGTGCGCGTCTTTTATCTGCAGCCCCGAAAGGGCGTCGAAGCGGTTAGCGATGCTGGTTGCCATAGCAGGTTATTCCCTTCTCTAGATACGAGCAGTATTCGCGAGCGATGCAATCTTGGCAAGGGGTGTGCCCAGTGCTGGGCGGCGGGGCGTCGAAGAGGCCCACGATGGCGGTGATGCTTTTCGCCGGGGTAAGCAGCAGGCTTTTCCCTACGGTGATGCCCAACCGCCTGCGGGCATCCAGCTCTTGGATGAACTGGGGCTGCACGGCAAGGGGCAAATCGCCGTAGCCGGGGCTGAAGCGCATGCGGGCGTGCAGGCCCGCCTTGGCTGCCTCGGTTGCGATGTCGTCCTGCGCGGCTTGGGCCACGTCTTCGATAAGCGCATTGCAGCAGGCGTCGAAGAGCATGGCGTCAAGCGGGCTGGTGGCCGAAAGAACCCGCAGCTTGCGCTC
>CAVDWN010000212.1:0-3064 GCA_963612535.1 Sphaerochaetaceae bacterium | reverse complement strand
GCATCCGTCTCTTTAGCAATCCTGTTTCTTCTTATTGCCTTCGCAGGCTATAACTCTTAATCCGCCCGAACATTGGTCAATCAAATGACAAAGCCTGAAGTTTCCATAATCGTTCCTACATACAACACGGAACAGTACCTACAGCAATGCCTCGAATCCATCGCCGGCCAAACGCTCACGGACTTTGAGACCATCTGCGTCGACGACGGGTCGACGGATGCATCCCTCGAAATCATGGATGCTTTTGCCGACCAGGATCCCCGATTCAAAGTCATTCACAAGCAGAACGCAGGATATGGCGCCGCCGTAAATACCGGGCTTGCCAAAGCATCGGGCAAGTACATAGCAATCGTTGAGCCCGACGACTACATTGAGCCGTTCATGCTTGAAATGCTATACGGCGCAGCAAGCAGCAATAACTGGCCCGATATTGTTAAAGGGGCGTACTGGCGCGTCTTAAACGCAGATTCACCACAGCAGGAAATAAAACCAGCAAACTACCTGCATCGAATTAAAAAAACGAACACACCATTCAAGCTCGAAGACGATGCAGAATTCCTATACCACCATCCAAGCATTTGGTCTGCCATCTATAAAAAGGATTTCCTCGAACGCAGCTCCATTCGCATGCCGGAGATTCCCGGCGCCGGCTGGGCAGACAACCCATGGATGGTGGAAACGCTGATTAAGGCGCAGAGCATCGTTTACATAGACAAGTGCCTTTACTTCTACCGAGAGACTATTCCCGGATCGTCTTCCTTGGTCAAAGACCCAGGCATTATCTACAATCGCTGGTTCGATATGGACAAGATCCTGAAAGCGAACAACATAACGGCCCCGGCCATACTGGAAGGCCACTACAACCGAGGCTGCGCTTATATAAAAGCGCTCACAGAAAGCTTCGACACGAGCGAACAGGAAACAAAGAGCGCAATTAACCGCATGGTAAGCCTAATCGATGCCAAGGCAGTGGAACGATCAAGCAATATTCCGCCTGAATACAAACAAGCCTTTTTCGAAAAGAAGAACCCCTTGGCTTGGACCTGGTACAGAGCAAAACACAAGCTCAAACTCAGATAAGCAGGAGATGGGCAGCGCCCACGCCTCCCATCAAGCATTGATTCTGTACAGCTTCATATCGCCCTCCTCAAGAACAAGCTCGAAGCCGTCTGCGGCTTCGGAAACAGAGTCGATGCCAAGCCATTCTTCTGGCCTGTAGGTAATGACATGCCGCCTATCACTGCTATGGGAAGAATCAAGAAGCAGCACGTATTTAGCGTTGATCTGCGAAAGGACATTGCGAACCGACTCATCGTTAGCATAGGAGGAGAGCGAATGCCTCAATGTTCTGCTCTCAATGGATTCGCCAGGATCATCATCGAGAAAAGGCGGTAAAGTCCTGTAATAAAATTGGACTCCAGTTACTCCGTATAAAAAGGCCGTTCCATCAAACGGGGAGTTGATAACCAGATCGTCCCCCACTATCTGCTTTGCCTTTTTAACAAACCCCACTTCTTCGGCAGTCAATGTCTCCTGATCGCTCATATCGTAATCTGATTGAATCATTGCGCGAGCATCACCAAAAGTCGTAGTCACAGCGCCAACTCCATTTAGCGCAAAATTAGGAAGAAGCAAAAGAACCGCCACGGTCAGCAGAAAAGCCCTCGCTGCCCCTTTTTCGCCCACGGACGTTAGGCCGTTTTTCTTCAATACGCCCACCAAGCCCTCAACAAAGGAAACGACAGAGGCTAGCCCTATTGCCGAAAGGGGTATTGCCGCAATAACGCATAACGCAGCGGTTCGAAACGGATCTGTGTACCAAAAGCCAGACAGCAAATGCTTAAAAGCAGATTCGGTTGAGGCGGTTGAGTAATGGATGATTGCGCACAGTAGATACGATCCTGCAAGCCAGCGCAACGATTTGCTCCGAAGCACAGAGACAACACCCACGAGCACGAAAAAGGCCATTATTGGATTGGCAGGCCCTTTGCAGTAAGAAAGGAACGCAATATTGAAGATTCCTTGGGTCTTTGTCGAAACATGCTCCCATGTAGTAGATACGACTCCCTGCATAAAAGGCGCCTTATAGGCCAACATCCAAAACGCAAAGCAAACAACGACAAGCAACGAAGCAATCACGTAACGACGATTTCCCCTTATGCGGAAACCGAATAATTTCCCACCATGCAATATCTGCCCAATGCAAAAGAAGAACAGTAGAACCACGCAGCTGAACACAGCGTTTGGCTGGAGCAAGGCAAGACAAAGGCAGGCCAATACAAACTGAACAACCAGAGAGATACGACGAGCCCCCCTTGATTCAACCTTCGCAAACGACACGAACAGCGACAGGGCAGCTGGGACCATTGCAAAAGCCGCTAGATTTGAACACAGCAAACCAAAGGTAAGAAGGCGCCAAGGAAAATCAAAAAAGCAAACACAGGTGATGGATCCTGCAATAACTGCTTTTTTGTTTCCATCAAATAGTGTGGCCAAAAAAGACCAAACCCCCAAAGGGAAAGCCACAGCCACAAAGACAAGATTGGCAGCGTTTTCAGCAACTGGCGTAGAAACAGCAACCACATCCAGAAGAATTGCAGCCACCATATGCCAAAGAGCCGGATAAAAAGAAGTATTGTCGGCGGATCCAAACCCTTGAACGGTTTGGTATGAGCTTATCGAGAACGCAGAAAATTGGCCCGTTGAGGCCATAGCATAGATCTCATTCAGGTGGAATGCATTGTCTATCTCTGTAGAAAACCAGTCCGGGGATCCAATTGCCGACACAAATGTGTAAACAGAAACAAGCAAGCCCATGCATGCATACAAAAGAGCAAAACGAAACTTGCCTCCCGCAAGCTTCGTTCCCTCGTCTTCCTCGGCAGACCTGAGCGGTAGCCATCTGCAAAGCAAGGTCTTAAGCAGAGAGATCAGACAAGCCAACACTACGGCAGCACAAAAAAGAGCTAGGCCAGAAATGCCAACCCCCGCCATAAAGAAAACCTCGCCAAGAACCACAAGAAGTGAAAGCGAAATGAACGGCGCCCACGCAAATGAAACCTTG
>CAVDWN010000211.1:0-3079 GCA_963612535.1 Sphaerochaetaceae bacterium | reverse complement strand
CCATCGCTCGAACCCGAAGAGGACGAGCTGGAACCGCCCGAAGAAGAACTGCTGCCGGAAGACGAATCGCTCGATCCGGAATCGGAAGAACCGCTGTTGGAACCGGAGCTGTTTGTAGAAGAACCAGAGCTGGAGCCAGATTGGCCACTATCAGATGAGCTGCCGGAAGAGGCGCTGGAACCCGATTGCTTGGATTGGCTCGAACCCGAGGAATCCGAGTTGCCCGAAGCCGAAGATTGCTGATGGGGACCTTCGGTAGCCACAATAGCCGGACCGGCCTTTTCGCCGATGCCCTGGCCTGCCGTGAACACGTGGATAAGCCCCGCGGCAACCACCACCGCGATAAGCGCCGATACCACCGAAACGATGAGCACGTTGCGCTGTATGCGCGCCTTGCGCTGGCGCCGCACATGGGCACGCTGCACCGCCGGGTCGGTAGAGCCGGCTCCTGCAGCATGGGCGTAGCGAACATCATCGGCGCCCATGACCTTGGTAAGGCCGGCATCCACCTTCGCCACGTCTATCGTATGGGTCTTGTCGGAGGGAAGCGGGTCCATGATGCGCGTTGCCTGAGGGTCGGCCTGTTTGGGCGAGGCATCGCCGGGGGCGGCATCGCGGATCTTGTCGGCAGAAGCCGAGAGCATCTTCTTATACACCTGCGACGATACGGCGGAAACCACCGAGCCCACCGCCGCGCCGATAAGAGACCCTGCCACGCCGATCACAGACGAGAGCAAGAACACCGTAGCTGCCGCCAAGGCACCGGCGATCACCTGCGCGATGGAAAGATCATCGAACAGGGTGGCCAACTTCCCCTTTTTCGAAACCTGCTGTGTGGTCATAACTCAATTCCCCCTTACCACCACCAAGCTAGCAGCAAAGGACTAGCGCCGCGGGCCATCCACGCGCTCTTCACTCATTCTTGACCGTGCCGTCATCTTGTTTTCAGGCAACATTCAGAAAAGGGCGCGAACAAAGAACAGGCCGCTCGGCACAAAGCCGGGCGGCCTGCAATCAAAAGCCAAAAGGGCAGGTTATGCGCGAATAGCCTGCACCATCTTGCGCGCGAACTCGCCAACCGCCTGGGGAGCGTTCGTCCCTTCGGCGGCCACGATCTTCACGATGGCGGAACCCACAATGGCACCATCGCTCTTCGCTGCCATTTCCGCTGCCTGCTCGGGGTTGGAAATGCCGAAACCGATGGCCACGGGCGTGTCGGTTGCCTTGCGGATATGCGCCACGATGGAGTCCAGGTCGGTGGTGATCTGCGTGCGCGTGCCGGTAACGCCCAGCGAGCTTACGCAGTACACGAAGCCCTGCGCCTCGCGGGCTATCATGTCAATGCGCTCTTCAGATGTGGGGGCGATCATGCTGATAAGGTCCATGCCCTTGGCGGCGAAGGCCTCGGCGAACTCGGCCTTTTCCTCGAACGGAACGTCGGGCAGGATCAACCCGTCCATGCCCACCGCCGCAGCGCGCTCGGCAAAGCGCTCGATGCCATAATGGAACACCACGTTGGCGTACGTCATGAACACCAAGGGCGTGTCGATGGTCTTGCGAACCTCTGCCACCATGTCGAACACCTTGTCGGTAGTGGTGCCGGCCGAAAGCGCGCGCATGTTGGCGGCCTGGATAACCGGGCCTTCCGCCGTGGGGTCGGAAAACGGGATGCCCAGCTCGATGACAGCAGCACCTGCATCGGCCAACTCGGCGATGATCTTCTTCGTGGTATCCAAGTCCGGATCGCCGCAGGTGACGAAGGGGATGAAGGCCTTCCCGTCCTGGAAGGCGGCTTTGATGCGGGGGTTACTCATTGATCTCTTCTCCTCGGTAGCGGGCGATGGCGGCGCAGTCCTTGTCGCCACGGCCGGAAAGCGTGATTACCATGATCTGATCCTTGCTCATCGTGGGCGCGATCTTGCAAGCATAGGCCACGGCGTGCGCGCTCTCGATTGCGGGGATGATGCCCTCCAAGCGGCTCAGGTACTCGAAGGCGTCCACCGCCTCGTCGTCGGTGACGGGCACGTACTGGGCCCGGCCGGTGTCATGAAGCCAAGCATGCTCGGGCCCGATTCCCGGGTAGTCAAGGCCGGCGCTGATGGAGTACACCGGGGCGATCTGGCCGTACTCGTCCTGGCAGAAGTACGACTTCATGCCATGGAATACGCCCAGGCTGCCGGTGTTGATGGTGGCTGCCGTCTCGAACGTGTCGATGCCGCGGCCCGCCGCCTCGCAGCCGATAAGCTGCACTTCCGGATGCTCGATGAAGTGGTAGAACGTGCCCATGGCGTTCGATCCGCCACCCACGCAGGCCAGCACGCAGTCGGGAAGGCGGCCTTCCTTTTCCTTGCACTGATCCATGATCTCCTGCGAGATAACCGCCTGGAAATCGCGCACGATGGTGGGGAACGGGTGCGGGCCCATGGTGGAACCCAGCACGTAATGCGTGTCGGCAATGCGGTTGGTCCACTCGCGCATGGTTTCGGAAACGGCGTCCTTCAACGTTGCGGTGCCGCTTTCCACGGCGTGTACCTTGGCGCCCAGCAGGCGCATCTTGTACACGTTAAGGGCCTGACGCTCGGTGTCTTCCTTGCCCATGAACACTTCGCACTCCATGTCCATCAGGGCCGCCGCCGTGGCCGTGGCCACACCATGCTGGCCGGCACCGGTTTCGGCGATAACGCGCGTCTTGCCCATCTTCTTGGCAAGAAGCACCTGGCCAAGCACGTTGTTGATCTTATGGGCGCCCGTGTGGTTCAAATCTTCGCGCTTCAGGTAGATCTTCGCACCGCCCAGGTCCTTGGTAAGGCGCTCGGCGTAGTACAGAAGCGAAGGGCGGTTGGCGTACTCGTTCAGCAGCGTGTTCAGCTCTGCCTTGAAGTCCGGGTCATCCTTGTAGTGGTTGTAGGCTTCCTCAAGTTCGATGACGGCATTCATGAGCGTTTCGGGCATGTACTGCCCGCCATGGATACCGAATCTTCCCTTCGACATATCGTTTCCTTTCTTGATCAGGCTAAATGCCTGGGATTACCTTTGTTGTTGGCGGTACGGCGCTTCGGGAGGGGCAGGGGCCGTCGAG
>CAVDWN010000210.1:0-3080 GCA_963612535.1 Sphaerochaetaceae bacterium | reverse complement strand
AAGCCGTCGCGAACATCGGGCAAGGCGCGGGACACGATAACGCTCATCGAGTACTCGAGGAACGAAGTGC
The DNA here is from genome assembly GCA_963612535.1 of Sphaerochaetaceae bacterium. GTDB lineage: Bacteria > Actinomycetota > Coriobacteriia > Coriobacteriales > Eggerthellaceae > Anaerotardibacter. The sequence continues at coordinate 3,010 of CAVDWN010000210.1, read as the reverse complement.
GCATCTCTCGGCTCAGCTCGGCAGGCAAGACGTTCGCCGCAGCAGCGGCTACTTCCTCCTGACCAGCGGCTTCATTGTTTTCTTCTGCCACGAAGACTCCTTCTTTCGTGTTTCTCTATCGGGTGAATGCGAAGTCTCTTGCACAAAGCGGGTAGCAGCAAAGTGCCACCCGCGAACGTTTAGAAATCGAGGAAACGCACATCGTGGGCGTGCTTCTGGATGAACTCCTTACGAGGCTCAACCTGATCGCCCATCAGCTCGCTTACCACGCGCTCCGCCTCGGCAGCATCTTCGATGCTCACCTGCAGCAACGTGCGCGTAGTGGGCTCCATGGTGGTTTCCCAAAGCTGCTCGGGGTCCATCTCGCCCAAGCCCTTGTAGCGCTGCAGCGAAATGCTGTCGCGGTCGGGGATCTCAGCCAAGCGGGCATTGAGCGCTTCGTCGTTGAAGATGTACTCCAGCTTCTTGCCGCCCTTCTTCTTAAGGCCGTACAGCGGAGGCTGGGCAATGTAGATATAGCCGCGGGAAATGAGCTCGGGCATATAGCGGTAGAAGAACGTCAGCAGCAGGATGCGGATATGAGCGCCGTCGACATCGGCATCGGTCATGATGATGATGCGATGGTAGCGGGCGGCATCCGCGTTGAAGTCCTCGCCGATGTTCGTGCCGATAGCCGTGATCAGCGACGAGATGGTGTCTGAGGAAAGCGAGCGGTGCAATCCGGCGCGCTCCACGTTCAGGATCTTGCCACGCAAAGGCATGATGGCCTGGTACTTTCTATCGCGGGCCTGCTTCGCGGAACCACCTGCGGAATCACCCTCGACAATGAAGATCTCGGAATCAGCCGGGTTCTTGCTGGAGCAGTCGGCAAGCTTGCCCGGAAGGCTGAACGAATCCAGCACGCCCTTGCGGCGCGTCATCTCGCGCGCCTTGCGGGCAGCCTCGCGCGCCTTTAACGCCTGCGACGCCTTGTTGATGATGCGCTTGGCCGGCGCGGGGTTTTCCTCAAGGAACTCCGCCAAACCCTTGGTAACAGCCGTCTGCACCAGGCCGCGGATCTCCGTATTGCCCAGCTTGCCCTTGGTCTGGCCCTCGAACTGCGGGTCGCGCAGCTTCACCGAGACAACAGCCGCCAAACCCTCGCGCGTGTCATCGCCCGAAAGATTGCTCTCCTTTTCCTTCAAGATGCCCTTGGAGCGGGCATAGTCGTTGATGGTGCGCGTAACGCCCTGCTTGAAGCCGTCGAGGTGGGTGCCACCGTCGATGGTATGGATGTTGTTCGCGAAGGAAAGTACGCCGTTGCTGGAGTACGAAGACGACCACTGCATGGCAACCTCTACCATGCCGTCTTCGTTTTCCGCCTCGAAATACACCGGCTCGTTCAAGGTTTCCTTGCTTGTGTTCAGGAACTTAACGAAGTCGATCAAACCGCCCAAAGCCTGGAACACCTCGGTTTGAGGGGTGCCGTCTTCACCAAGGGTGCGCTCGTCAGTAAGCGTGATCTTCAGGCCCTTGTTCAGGAACGACATCTCACGGAAACGGGTTTTCAGCGTTTCGTAGTCGTATACGGTGGTCTCGCGGAAGATCTCGGGGTCAGGCCAGAAGGTAACCGAGGTGCCGCTGTGCTCGGCGGTGCCCACCTCGTGCAGCTTTTCCTTGGTTTTGCCATGGTCGAAGGAGATCTCGTACTCTTTGCCGTCGCGGCAAACGCGCACAACCACCTGGGTGGAAAGCGCGTTAACCACCGATACGCCCACGCCGTGCAGACCGCCGGACACCTTGTAGCCTTCGCCACCGAACTTGCCGCCTGCATGGAGGATGGTAAGAACAACCTCTACGGTAGGGATCTTCTCTTTAGGGTGCTCGTCTACAGGGATGCCGCGTCCATCGTCCACAACCGTGATGGAGTTATCTTTGTGGATGGTTACCTCGATATGGGTGCAGTAGCCGGCAAGGGCTTCGTCTACCGCGTTGTCAACAACCTCGTACACCAAGTGGTGAAGGCCGCGCGGGCCGGTAGAGCCGATGTACATGCCCGGGCGCTTGCGCACCGCTTCCAGACCCTCTAGGATCTGGATATCCTGTCCGCTGTAGTGGGATTCGTCAGAAGCCACGTATCTCCTCCTTGAGCGCAGATGACCGCGAAACCGCCAAGACGGTACCGCGAAGAGGGATTAATAAACTTCAATATTGTACCAGAATCATAGGTATATAAGGTGTCCCACAGCGTCGTTTGAAGCCTTTCAGAGCGATTCTACGGCTAGAAAACGCATTATATGGACTTAAAACTATCCCTTGGAGTTGTTTAGGCGTTCATTCGCCGCCATAGCGCGCTTGAAGGAATTGCGCAGGGCGGGGTCCTCGATGCTGGCGGTAAGCTCCTCGATTCGCTTCGCACATGCTTCACTGTTGCCGGCAAAAGCGGTTTCAGCGGCTGGTGTCCCAGGGTTATCCGCACAGAACGGATGCTGCTGCCGGTACCGCCCCTTCGAGATGCGTATCTCGAACACATCGACCAAGGTGTCGAACCGTTCGCGGTACTTCAAGCGAATCAGCTCCCGCCTCGCATTCAGCTCTGCAGCGCAAGTGGAATTGTCCAGATACACCACCAGGTCGAACATCCCCTCCAGCGATTTGCTTTTCAGCAGATACACGGAGTTCACATGGCGAAGGATGAACGGGTCGACTATCTCGGCGAATTGCGACTGCACCTTCTCGATGCGGCGCTCTACCAGAATGCGGCTGCGCACCTCTTCCGGCATGCCGGAAAGGAAGGAGTCGATGGAGCCGGAAACAGGCCTTAGCGCGTTTGCTCTCTGGTTCTTCGCGTAGATAAAACGATGCGGATCGCTCTTCGAACCGTGTTCGCTGCTTGAATACGTCACAGCGCTCCCTCCATCCGCACAATACGGCCCCCAAGCGAAGACAAATCCCCTAAAGCCTCCGCGTTGGTGGCAGTGATAAACGTTTGGACTTCCCCAGAAATCAAAGAGAGCAGCGCCTCGCGGCG
>CAVDWN010000209.1:0-3091 GCA_963612535.1 Sphaerochaetaceae bacterium | reverse complement strand
GATGCCCATTCGATGCAGGAAACCCCATCACCTTCCACGATCTCGTAGAAGGCAAGGTCTTCCAACTGAAAAGGGTCTTCCAAGCGGTAAAGATCGAAATGGTACAGCGGGATGCGGCCGCCTTCGTAGGCAACCATCAGGTTGAAGGTGGGGCTGGTAACCGGCACGGCAATGCCCAATGCCGCCGCCAGCCCTTGGGTGAAGTGGGTCTTTCCGGCACCCAAGTCGCCATCGAGGGTTACCACCGAGCCGGGCTGAACCAACCCGGCAAGCGCTGCGGCTACCTGCTGCGTTTCCTCTACCGAAGAGGTGCGCGCTATGTTCACCCAGCTAGGCAAATGCCCTAGCGAATGGTTTTCTCGGCCGCGGAAACCGTGTGCTCCATGGTGACGGAGGTGGTAACGGAGCCCAGGCCGCCGGGAACCGGGGTGATGGCATCGACGATGGGCGCAACCGCATCGAAGTCGACGTCGCCGCAGAGCTTGCCGTCCTTGTCGAAGTTGATACCCACGTCCAGCACGGTCTGGCCTTCACGGAAGCACTCCGGCCCGAATGCGCGGGCACGGCCGGTAGCGCAGATAACGATATCGGCGGTGCGCATGACCTTCGCAAGGTCGGCGGTGCGGGAATGGCAGATGGTAACGCTGGCGTTGCGGCGCAGAAGCAGCATGGCAACGGGCTTGCCAACCACCAGGCTGCGGCCAACCACCACAACATGCTTGCCCTCGATGGGAATCTCGTAGAAGTCGAGCGCCTTCACGCATGCCTCTGCCGTGCAGGGCGCGAAGCCTTCCTTGGCATCGGTGAACACCGCGCCCAGGGAAGCCGTGGAAACGCCGTCGACGTCTTTGGACATGGCAAGCTCGTCGCACACCAGCTTGTCTTCCATGCCTTCCGGCAGCGGGCGGAACACCAGGCAGCCGTGGATGTTGGAATCGGCGTTGATGCGGCGGATCTGCAGCAGCAGCTTTTCCTGGGAAACGGTTTCAGGCAGCTCGAACACGCGGGTGGAAAGCCCCAGCGCCTTCGCGCGCTTGCAGGCAGTGCGCTCGTAGCTAAGATCGTCGGGGCGGGCACCCACGCGCACGATGGCAAGCGTAGGGTCGGTGCCCAGGATATGCAGGCGCTCGACGCGATGGGCCAGGTCGGCGGCAATGGCATCGGTCACGGGTTTGGAATGCAGTACGCGTGTCATGTTTATCTGAGTCCCTCCAGCACGAAAATGTAGATATCGTCGGCACGTTTGCCCCATTCTATGATGAGGCACTCCGCTTCGTCAGTGTAGCGCTTCGCACGGGCGCGATCCTCGAGCATTTTGGCATTCACGAAGATGTTCAGAGCGGCACCCTTCAATGCGCCCTTGGCGAACGATACGCCCGTGGCAACATCGGAAAGAGCCATCTTCGAGCCATGGTGCGCCATGAAGTCGGAAAGCTCGATAACACGGGCACAAGCCCTCACGATGGCAAGCGGCACCTCGATGGCGTCGATCAGCGCCTCCTGCATGGCAACGCGGCGGGCTTCCTTTTCCTGCTCGGTGCCGCGGGGCATCTTGAACGAAGCCGCCAGCGGGGCGAACGCCTGGGCGTCGCGGTCCATAAGGTCTATGAGCTGGGCGCGCACTTCCTGAAGCTGCACCAGGCAGGCCTTCACTTCGTCTTCCACGTCGGCGTAGCTCTTCTTCCCCACCGTGAGGTTGCCCACCATGGAGTTCAGAGCCGAGCCCAACGCGCCCACGTAGGCCGCCGCAGCGCCGCCGCCCGGCGTGGGGGTTCCCGCAGAAACCTCGTCTATGAAAGTCAATTCGCTCAATGCCGCTCCTTGTTGTCGGGTAAAACACGGGCTGGCGCGCATACGCCAGCCCGATGGTAGCAAGCCTGTTTTTCGAACAGGTTAGAAGCCTAGAACAAGCCGGAGATCTTGCCGGTCTCGTCCACGTCGATGTTGAAGGCCGCGGGGCTCTTGCCCAGGCCGGGCATGGTCATGACGTTGCCGGTAAGGGCAACCACGAAGCCTGCGCCAGCGGAAACCTTCACCTGGCGAACCGTGATGCGGAAGCCCTTCGGTGCGCCCAGCAGGTCCTTGTCGTCCGAGAAGCTGTACTGGGTCTTGGCCATGCACACGGGCATGTTGCCGAAGCCCAGGCCCTCAAGCTGCTTGATCTCCTTCTTGGCGGCCGGGGTGAAGTCCACGCCGTCGGCATGGTAGATGCGCTTGGCAATGGCCTCGATCTTCTGGGCAAGGCCCGCCTCGTCTTCGTAGGCGAAGTGCAGCTCGCTGGGCTGATCGCACAGGCGCAGCACCTCTTCGGCCAGCTCGACGCCGCCTTCGCCGCCCTTTGCCCAAACCTGGGAAAGCGCAACGTTCACGCCCAGCTCCTTGCACTTGGCGCGCACCAGGTCGATTTCCGCCTGGGTGTCGGTGGGGAACTCGTTGATGGCAACCACGCAGGGCAGGCCGAACACCTTGGTGATGTTCTCCACATGCTGCAGCAGGTTGGGAAGGCCCGCTTCAAGCGCCTGCAGGTTTTCCTCGTTCAGGTCGGCCTTGGCAACGCCGCCGTGGTTCTTCAGCGCACGCACCGTGGCAACCACCACAACCGCATCGGGCTTCAGGCCGGCAAGGCGGCACTTGATGTCCAGGAACTTCTCTGCGCCCAGGTCGGCGCCGAAGCCGGCTTCCGTAACGCAGTAGTCGCCCAGGGCAAGGCCCATGTTGGTGGCCATGATGGAGTTGCAGCCGTGCGCGATGTTGGCGAAGGGGCCGCCATGCACGAACGCCGGGGTGCCTTCCAAGGTCTGCACCAGGTTCGGCTTCAGGGCATCCTTCAGAAGGGCCGCCATGGCGCCTTCGGCATGCAGGTCGTGGGCGGTAACGGGCTTGTCTTCGCGGGTGTAGCCAACCACGATGCGGCCCAAGCGCTCCTTCAGGTCGGTGATGGAGGTTGCCAGGCAGAAGATGGCCATAACCTCAGAAGCAACCGTGATGTCGAAGCCGTCTTCACGCGGCACGCCGTTGGCCTTGCCGCCCAGGCCGCACACGATGTTGCGCAGCTGGCGGTCGTTCATGTCCACCACGCGCTTCCAGGTGA
>CAVDWN010000208.1:0-3095 GCA_963612535.1 Sphaerochaetaceae bacterium | reverse complement strand
AATGTGCTTACCCGGGTTTCACGCAGCGCGCAGGCCCCTGAAGAGGGCATGCGCCTGTACGAATCCCTTATTGCCAAGGCCAAGACCTGCGCCGGGGCATTCGCCATTGCCGCAGAGGAATTCTGCCTAGGGGCGAAAGACTTGCTGCTGCATGATTCCAAGCGCTCATCCCGCGGGTACGAGTACTTCGACCTGTGGCTGAACAACGACATCCGGCAAGGCTCCGCGTACCGCGCGGTGGTTGGGCGTGCCCAGTCGCTTCAGGAAACCCTGGAAAAGCTTATCCGCGCAGTAAGGGACGTTGTTGCCTACGCCGAGCAGATGGAAGACAACTCAAGCGCCCAGCGCGAGCTTGCCCTTGTGGCCCTTGAGCTGCGCGAACTCAACGATTCGTTGGACGCGGTGTTCTTCAACGGCGAGGACAACCAGGTCCATTCCGTGCGGGTGAACAGGAAGAAGGCCGAGCTAGACGAAGTGTTCACGGTTCAGCCGTTGGACGTGGGCCTTCCTTTGAACGACTCCCTGTACGCCGAAACGCGGAGCGTGATATACGCCTCTGCCACCCTTGCGGTAGACGGCTCGTTCGATGCGTTCGAGCGGGCAGTCGGCTTCAACGAGAGCGAGGAATCGCAGGCCGACACCTTGAAGGTGGATTCGAGCTTCGATTTCGATGCCAACATGAAGGTGTACGTGCCTACCGACATGCCCGAGCCGTCCAGCCCGGCATACCTGCCTGCGCTCCAGCGCTTCCTTTCCGACTTGCACATTGCCCGCGAAGGATCGCTGCTTACCCTGTTCACGAACCGCCGCGAGATGGAGAAGTGCTACGAAGAGGTGTACCCCGTCCTCAAAGACAAGGACCTTCGCCTGGTGTGCCAGAAATGGGGCGTTTCCATCAAGGGTCTGCGCGATGATTTCCTGAAGGACGAGCATCTGAGCTTGTTCGCGCTGAAAAGCTTCTGGGAAGGGTTCGATGCTCCCGGCTCAACACTCAAGGGCGTTGTCATACCCAAGCTGCCGTTCGGCCTGCCGTCCGACCCGCTTTCGTGCGAGCGGGAAGAGCGTTTCCCGCAGGCGTGGGCGAAGTATTCGCTGCCCCAGTCGGTCATAGAGGTTAAGCAGGCGGTTGGGCGGCTTATCCGTAAGTCTACCGACAAGGGCATTGTGGTGCTGGCCGATAGGCGCCTGCTTACCAAGTACTACGGCAAGAAGTTCCTCAACTCCTTGCCAAGCCGCAATATATCCTGTCTGACCTGCGAAGAGATTATTGCCGAGGTAACCGATGCCGCTCGTATAGAGAATATGCTCAACGGCAAATAGGCCCATCCTATGAAGAAGAGCAAGCAAAACCGCAAAGGCCTTGGCAACAAGGAAAAGCAGTTCCTGCACCTGAAGGAGTTTTCCCAGGGAAAGCCGAACGAGATCTCCTTCAACGTGTTGGAGCAGAAGGCCGCTGCGCAAGATGGGAAGGAAAAGGGTTCGTCGTGGCGGCTGTTCCGCTTCCGCGAGGACGCCCAGGAACTTCCCGACGAATCTCCCTCTTCGGGTGGTTTGGGGGCTTCGGGCGAGCAAAGCCCCTCCCCGACCGTGCTTCCTGGTAGAAAGGCTGGCATCGGTTCCGGCCATACCAGGCTTGCCATGCCGATAAAAGAGAGGAAGCCAAAGGCGGCCTCCAAAGCCAGCCACGCCCATAGCGGGGATTCTGAGAACAAGAGCACGTTTCTTGCCGCCGATTCTCAAGAGGAAATACTCAAACGGCAGCGTCGCCGCCGTCGTGCCCGCAGGCTCAGCGTTGCGCTGGTGCTGCTTATCTGCATCGGCGGCCTAGGCGTTGGCGGGTACTGGGCGTATCAGCAGTACGAGAAGCTCAGCACAAGCGTGGGTGTGCTCCGGGAAGCGTGCGATCTTATTTCCCAGAGCGATGAAACCACGGTTGCGATAGACCAATATTTCCAAACCGCATTCGGTGACGACACTATAAGCACTGCTCAGAGCCTTATTTCCCAGGTGCCTGATGCTAAGGAGAAGCTGGAATCGGCGCGCGTGTATGCTCAGAAGGCCGAAGGCGAGTTGGAAGGTTCCCAGCGTGATAAAGAAGCTGCGGAGCGTACGCTGAACGCTGTTGCCAAGAGGAAGCAGCTTCTTGACCTCTCTGTTTCGCGAATGGAGCAGGACATCGCCGCCAAGCAGGCTATCGATGCCATGGACGAGGCGGAAGGCTATATCAAGGAAGGCAATTCGCTGTTGTTCCAGGCCGCCAATGTGGTGTCGGATACCACGAACGATAACGTGGCGAAATCGACCGAGTACACCACGGCGGCAAGGGCTCAATTCACCTTGGCTAAACAGAGCATCGAATCCGCAAAGGGCTACTACCCCTCTGCGAACTTGGAAGACCCCCTTGCCTACGTTGATAAGCGGATCCTTGCTGCAGACGAAGCCCTTGCTTCCAACGCGGCAATATTGATCCAAGACAAAAGCACCGCCGAACAGCATAACGATGCCTACAACACCGCAGATCAGGAAGCGGTTGCCCTTGCGCAGAAGATAGGCGCCAACTTCGCTCAGCCTGTAGTGGACGCGTACTCAACGGCTACGGCCGATGTAACTTCCCAATATGAATCGCTGAGATCGGATGCTGCTGCAAACGACGCCTACCTGCGGGAGTATTTAGGGGACACCCAATGATCAAGCAGTGGGATCGCAAGCGCAAGCACACCCCGCCCGCACTTGCCTGCAGGCCTGTCGAAACATTTATGTGGATTCGGTTCGACGTCGCCGGCCGCGGTTCAAGCGATGGTTGATAAAGCGCCTGATCGTGCCAAATGACGTATACTGATTTGGAATATATCCATGCGGAGGATAATGACCGACCGCGTGAAAATAACAAAGGGGCTTTTCATGGCTGAGATTATCGATGACGTTGAGTATCTGACTAAGGAAGTCGGGCCTCATCCTGCTGGAACGGAAGAAGAGCAGAAGGCGGCGCTCTACATTGCCGATCGCATGCAGAAGGATGCGGGTTTCACAACGGTAGTGGAAGACTTCCAGTGCAGTGCAAACGATCAGCTGCCCACCCTGATATGCTTCGGTGC
>CAVDWN010000207.1:0-3112 GCA_963612535.1 Sphaerochaetaceae bacterium | reverse complement strand
TCTGTTCGATTCGCGAAGCGAATCTCCTTCAAATACATGAAGCAGTGCAGCGCATACAGATATAGCTCACATCGCGAGCTATATCAAACAGCGGAACGGGAATCCCCGAAGGGCTGGTGCCCCGGCCCGCGGCGCGGATAGGTTGAATTGGGCGCAAGCCCCGATCGGCGCGAACGGTTTTGTAATGTGCCTACGAAGCCTTCGCCACTTGTTTGGGGCGCTCTTCATTGTCTGCCTCGCCATAGCGTATGGCGGCGGTGGGGCACAGCCGCAGGCAGCCGAAGCACATGAAGCACTCTTTCTTGATCCAAGTGGGATGCCCATCCTTTATGGCGATAGCCTGGGCTGGGCAGATGCTTTCACAGTGTCCGCAGCCAACACACTCGCTGCCGCAATGGAAGTTGTCGGTGTAGAGGCACTCATCGATGTTCACGCGCGTATAGAGTTTCGCAGCGCTTTGTGTTTTTCCATTCGCCATGGCAGGTACCCCCTTGGTTCAATGATCCCCATCAATCAAACCTTGATTCCATTGTAGTGCGCTGCTTTTGCGGCTAACCATGAATTCTGGGCCGCTTTCTATGAAACGGATTCATCTTTGTTACTGCTCCCCGTATCATCACGGCTTCCCAATGGGGATACCTTGAGCGCGGTCTTTGTTCAGCGCGTCGCGGTTTCTTCTGCCTGTTCGGCTATAATCAACTGGTTACCCTGCAAACAAGGATGAAGAAAGGTCGCACCGTGGCCAACAGCTACAAGCAAACCATGAATCTGCCGCGCACCGACTTCGCGATGCGCGCGAACTTGCCCGAGAACGAACCTAAGCGCCTTCAGTATTGGAACGACATCGATATTTACGCGAAGGTGCTGGAAAAGAACAAGGACAACGAGCCTTTCATCCTGCATGATGGCCCGCCGTATGCCAACGGCCCCATCCATATCGGCCACGCGTTCAACAAGATCTTGAAAGACTTCATCGTCAAGTACAAGTCGATGCGCGGCTACTATGCGCCCTACGTGCCCGGTTGGGACTGCCATGGCCTTCCTATCGAGAACAAGGTTGAAGAGCAGCTCGGCGAAGAGAAGATGGCCAAGATCGACACGGCCACCTTCCGCAAGATCTGCCGTGAGTACGCAACCAAGCAGCTCGACGGCCAGCGCGAAGGCTTCAAGCGCTTGGGCGTTCGCGGTGAATGGGAGAATCCGTACCTTACCTACCTGCCTGAATACGAGGCCGGCAACATCGAGATCTTCAAGAAGCTCTACCTGGACGGCAGCGTGTACCGCGGCCGCAAGCCCATCCATTGGTGCAGCCATTGCCACACCGCCTTGGCCGAAGCCGAGATCGAGTACAGCAACGAGGTAAGCCCGGCCATCTTCGTGCGCTTCGAGATGACCACCGTCCCCGCTGGGCTTGAGGCATATGCGGGTAAGCTCGACGTTGCCATCTGGACCACCACGCCGTGGACGCTTCCCGCCGACGCCTGCGTGATCCTGCATCCGGCAGCCGAGTACGTTGCCGTTTTGGTGGACGGCCGCGCAACCATCGTTGCCCGCGACTTGGTAGAGAAGTGCTGTGAGCGCTTCGGTTGGGCCGGCGATTTGGCGCTTGACGGCTCGGGCAGCGAGTGGGCCATGAGCGGCACCGCCCTTGCCGGCAACGAGTACAAGCAGCCCATCTTCGGCGATCAGGGCGAAGTGGGCAAGTTCATCTATGCCGACTACGTCACGCTGGAAGACGGCACCGGCATCGTGCACGGCGCTCCCGGCCATGGCGTTGACGACTACAACGCCGGCATGAAGTTCGATATCCCGGTAATCATGCCGGTCGACGACGATGGCAAGTTCTACGTAGGTGATACATTCGGCTACGGCGGCCCCTGGGGCGGCATGGACGTGAACGAGGCCAACCCCGCCATCATCAAATGGCTGGAAGAGCGCGGCATGCTCATCCTGCACGAGGACATCGACCACAGCTATCCGCATTGCTGGCGCTGCCACGAGCCCGTCATCTTCCGCGCCACCACCCAGTGGTTCGTTTCCATGGACAAGACCGGCATCCGCGAAAAGGCTTCCAAGGCCATCGAGGAGCAGGTGAACTGGTTCCCCGGCTGGGCATCCAACCGCATCGGCGCCATGGTGGCCGACCGTCCCGACTGGTGCATTTCCCGCCAGCGTTTCTGGGGTGTGCCTATTCCCGTGTTCACCTGCGATTCCTGCGGGGAAACGGTTGCCACGGCCGAAACGTTCGATGCCGTTATCGACCTGTTCAAGACGCAGGGCGCCGATGCCTGGTACAAGCTGGCGCCGGCCGAGTTCCTGCCTGCCGATACGTGCTGCCCGAAGTGCGGCGCAGGCGTCGATCACCTGCAGTCCGACAAAGACGTGCTGGACGTTTGGTGGGAATCGGGCGTAAGCCATACCTCGGTCTGCGAAGCGCGCGATTATCTGCAGCGTCCTGCCGATGTGTACCTTGAGGGCTCCGACCAGCATCGCGGCTGGTTCCAGTCTTCCTTGCTCACCAGCGTTGCCGCCTACGGTATCCCGCCGTACAAGAACGTCATCAGCTGCGGCTTCACCATGGATAAAGACGGCAAGAAGATGTCGAAGTCCTTGGGCAACACCATCGACCCGAACGAGGTGAACAAGAAGCTCGGCGCCGAGGTTCTGCGCATGTGGACCAGCTCGGTTGATTACAGCCAGGACGTTTCCATCGGCGACGAGATCCTTCAGCGCACTTCCGATACCTACCGCAAGTTCCGCAACACCTTCCGCTTCCTGCTGGGCAACATCGACGACTTCAACGATGCAACCGATGCGGTTTCGTGGGAAGGCCTTGAGCCCATCGACCAGTACATGATGGCCAAGACGGCTGCCATGTTGGAAGAGGTAACGAAGGCCTACGACGAGTACCGCTTCCATGGCGTGTACCGTGCCGCATACGATTTCGTCAACGACCTTTCGAACGTGTACATGGACGTTGCGAAAGACCGTCTGTATTCTGAGGCTCCCGAAAGCCCGCGCCGTCGTGCGGTTCAGACCGTCCTCATGAACATCCTCGAGGTTCTGGTTCGCGTGCTGGCTCCGGTGCTCACGTTCACCACTGAAGAGGTTT
>CAVDWN010000206.1:0-3117 GCA_963612535.1 Sphaerochaetaceae bacterium | reverse complement strand
GAAGCCCCTACAGATTCCGGCGCAGCTGTGCTTCTTTGATCTCGCTTTCCAGCGAGCTGTGGATGATGTTGGCGAAGGGGCCGGCGTTGGTGATCAGGTGCTTCGTTCCTAGCTGCTCGCACTTGCGCGTGAAGTAGGACAGGAACGCGCAGGTGTAGAACTCGCTTAGGAACTCGATGTTCTCTTCGGGCAGGTAGCGGTTCGCCAGGATGATGGTGATGTCGTTGCGCAGGGCGGGCAGGTACAGGTCGTACAGGTAGTTGCGCAGGGCGGAAGGGCCCATCTCGGAAAGGGCCTGGCGGTAGAACGAGCGGTTGCGCTCCAGTACCAGCGCGAACGAGTCGAAGAACTTCGAATGGTCAAGCGAGCGCACGCCCGACTTCTGGGTGATGTAGTAGGGGAAGCCCGCAAGCGAATCCTCGTCGCCCTTCTTGTACACCAGGATGTTCTCGGGGAAGCGGTTCTGCAGCTCCAAGCCAAGGTCGTAGCGGAACTTCCAGATGATAAGCGCGTCTTTGTCCTCGAAATGGTAGTAGAACGTTTTGCGGTTCTTGCCGGTGCGTTCCACGATGTCGCTGATTGACACCTTCTTCAGAGGCTGCTCGTTGCAGAGCTCTACCAGTGCATCGGCAATCAGCAGTTTTGTGTCGAGCGTTCCCATCGCGCAGTCCTTCCTGGTGTTTTCAGGCAGTAGTTTACCGCTGTTGGCAAAATTAGGGGTCAAAACTCCAAAAATGAGTAGTTATTGTCACAACCTGGAGGGAAATAGCTTCGATAGGTGCGGCGGTATAGGTCCTGTGACCGTAAATTATGCATAATGCCGCTGTTTCGTCCGATCATCTGTTTTACAATATCGTGAGCGAAGGAGTGCTATCGATTGGTCATCACTGGTATAGATCGTTGCATGCAGTAAGTAAGGCGGCTTCCGAAGAGGGGTCGTCGTTTTCGTATGTCCAAACGGTTTGTGCCAGGTATGTCTGATCCGCTCCGACAATTGAAGGAAGTTCACATCACTTGTTCTTACGAAAGGGGCCGCGACGTGAAGTACGAACTACTGAACAAGCCGTTTAAGATCGGCAATGTGGAGCTGCGAAACCGCTTCGTCATGCTGCCGATGACCATCGAGAAGACCGACAACTACCATGTTGGCGACGACCTCGTAGATTTCTACGAGCAGCGCGCAAAGGGCGGTGCCGCTCTGATCGAGCTCGGCTCCTGCTACGTCTGCGACGTTTTCGACACCACCCCGAAGTACCACACCACCACCGGTGCTGTGGGCGTTTGGGACGACTGCTTCATCCCCGGCCTTACCCGCACCGCCGACGTTTGCCACAAGCACGGCGCAAAGCTCGCAGCTCAGCTGCAGCTCTGCTACGAGTGGCGTGCAACCGGTGAAGACGAGCTGCATTCCTACGCTCCTTCCATCGACGTTGCCTCCGGCCCCTTCGTCGGCATGCCTGAAAAGGAATTCACCAAGGAAGAGATCGCTCTCGTTGTGAAGCAGTACGGCGACGCTGCCAAGCGCTGCCAGAAGGCCGGCATCGACATCATCGAGATCCATGCAGGCATCGGCTACATGGTCATGCGCTTCATCTCCAAGTACTCCAACCATCGTACCGACGAGTACGGCGGAGACACCAAGGGCCGCTGCAAGCTGCTCACCGACATCATCGATGAGATCCACAAGCAGTGCGGCGAAGATTACCCGATCCTCGTCCGCTACTCCGCAGACGACCTTATGCCCGGCGGCCAGCGCGTAGAGGACCTGAAAGAGGTCATCGAGTGCGTAGAGGCTCACGGCATCGACGCTTGGTCCATCCAGGCCGGCTTCCATGAGGCTCCCCGCCCCGTTGCCAACCAGCTCGTTCCCGAAGGCGAGTTCATCTACCTGTCCAAGGAGGCAAAGAAGTACACCTCTCTGCCTTGCTTCCCTGGCACCCGTATCAACCACCTCGACGTTTGCGAGAAGATCCTCGCCGACGGCTCCGGCGACGCAGCTGGTATGGCACGTCACTGGATCGCAGAGCCCGAGATCGGCGTCAAGGTTGCCGAGGGTCGCTCCGAGGAAGTTCGTCCCTGCATCGTTTGCTCTCGCTGCCTGGACAACATCTTCATCGGCAAGCCCTGCAAGTGCTCCGTTAACCCCAACGTGTACTTCTCCCAGTACGGCCTGCCCGAGGACCACAAGGTTTCCGGCGCAGAGGCCGAGAAGAAGATCCTCATCGTCGGTGCTGGCCCTGCTGGCCTCGAAACCGCTCGCAACCTCAAGATGCGCGGCTTCAAGAACGTCACCGTCGTTGACCAGAAGAAGAAGCCCTGCGGCCTTCTGAACCTCGCTCAGGTTCTGAACGACGAGCTTCCTCCGATGGTTGATTGGTACAACAACGAGATCAAGCGCCTTGGTCTCGATGTTCGCTGCAACACCAAGGCAGATGCCCAGTACATCAAGGACTTCGGCGCCGACGAGGTTATCCTCGCAGTTGGCCCCGAGACCCAGTCTCCCGACGTTCCTGGCAAGGATCGCAAGAACGTCATCGACTCCCACGCACTGAAGGAGCTCGTAGAGGGCAAGAACACCGCAGGCATGGGCGCTATGTGGGGCCTTTCCTGCTTCGGCATGGGCATCCTGGGCGCACCGCTTGGCCTTATGAAGTGGGGCCTTGGCACCCACCTGCTGGTTAAGAAGCGCATGGCCGTTATCGGCGGCGGCTTCGCTGGCATCGAGGTTGCTTCCGCAATGAACGAGGGCCGCGAGGTTACCGTTATCGAGCCCGCCAAGAAGGCTGGCGCCGAGATCGGCATCATCGACAAGAACCCCGAACTTCGCAAGCTGAAGAAGGAAGGCGTGAAGATCCTCACCCTTACCAAGGTCAAGGCTTACACCGACGAAGGCGTTCTGTGCGAAGACGCTGAGGGCAAGGAGTTCACCGTTCCCGCCGACACCATCATCGAGGGCACGGTCTGCGTTTCCAACACCGCTCTGTACGACGAGGTCAAGGGTGTTGTCGACGCTGAGCATCTGCATCTCATCGGCAACGCTTCCCCGCACGAGGACTTCCCCGGCGTTGCAAAGAACGACCCCTATGGCACGCCTGAGTACAAGCGTCTGCTCGAGGC
>CAVDWN010000205.1:0-3134 GCA_963612535.1 Sphaerochaetaceae bacterium | reverse complement strand
CCTTTGGAGCCCGGACTTTCCTCATGCGAAAGCACGCGATTGCCCGGCCCACTCGAGGTTGTATTATACATTGTTCTACGAACAATGTATTGAATCGACGCTGCGGCCAAGCCCGGCACCTTATCTTTCCCTTGCGGGCGTGCTTGACGGGCGAAGCCCGCCTGGCGCACGCCCTCGGGGAAATCTAAGGCGCCGGGCTTGCCCTCGCTGTCTGATATGGACCTGGGGGTTTATATCTCAACTTAGGGTTTTGCCTTGGCTGTGCCCTGGAAAGGACGCTGTATGAAACGTTGCTTGCTGGTGGGGGCGGCGCCTTCTGCCCATAAGGAGCTTGACTATATTCTGCAAACGCAGGAGTTCGATGCGGTGTATGCGGTCGATGGCGGCTACGCGGCGCTGCGGCAGCGGGGCATTGAGCCTGATGCGGTGTTCGGCGACTTCGATTCGCTAGGGCAAGTGCCGCAGCATCCGCAGGTATTCAAGTACGACACGCATAAAGATTTCACCGACATGGATCTGGCCATCGGCCATGCCGAGCAAGCGGGCTTCGAGGAGCTGGTTATCTGCGATGCGTTCACGGGCAGGCTCGACCATTCGCTGGGCAACTTGCAGCTGCTTATCCAGGCAGCGGCGCGGGGCACGTGCGTGTGGGGCATTGGCGAGGAAACGGTAATTGCCCCGCTGGTAGCACCCGGCCCGTTCTGCTCCCTAACGTTTGCGGAAGGTGCCTGGGGCACGTGCTCGGTAATCTCGCACAGCGATGTTTCGCGCGGCATTATGGAAGCTGGCCTGGAATGGGAGCTCGATGGGGCAACCTGCACGAACCGAGCACTGTGGGGCATTTCCAACGAGCTTATCGGCAAGCCCGCGCGCATCAGCGTGGAGGAAGGCTCGCTGTGGGTTATCTTCCCCCTTTTGGAATTCCCGCGCGCGTCCTATGAATATAGAGTCCAAAGCCAAGTTGTGTGCTCTATTTGATTCATGAAGATAACGAGAGAGGCTTGAGCCGGGATAACAAGACGGCTTCCCTTTGAGCGCAAGGTGCCGTAAGAGGCATAACGCTTTTATGCTGCGGCTGCCCGCAGCATCCTTAACTGTCTTCCTTTAGGCGATAGGAAATGCTACCCGATTCGGTATTTGCTGCAAATAGAGAGTATTTCTTATTTGCGGTAGCTCCATTCTTAAAGGTTACGTCAACCTCTAGGAAATCTTCATTCAAGGATTCGATTAGAGCTAAGGCTGCTGCGGATTCTAAGTCGGAATCTTCCTCAACTTCTTTTGATGCGTTCGTTTCTATGATTAGCCCAAGCCGAACATAGGAGCTATCTTTGCCATTTTCCAGATTGAGTTTCTGCTTTCCTTTTTGAATGATACTTCTCATATCTGATGGGTCGCTGCGGTCAGGAAAGTACAGTAAGACTCCAGGCTGCGATGACAGATATCGAACCGAGGCTATTGCGGCATTGCTTTCGATGGAAGCATTTAGGGTGACGATGCCAGATACGTCAGTGATTTTGCGACTTCCTTCATCGAAGTCGTAATCTAACCTGTTCAGGAAAACGGAATTGACCTTTTTCTCTTTCGCCGAGATGCCGAAGTCTTCCTCCCCTTGCGCAAATATCGATAAGGTAAAATGCTCTTCTCCGCAACCCGTTAACATTGCGGAGAAGAGCAGAAAAGAGAGCAGTAAGCAGAAAGGCACAAAAAGTGCTGGCGACAAATTCACCTGTTTCTCAATGCGCATTTGTTAGATTGTCCATTCGGCATGGATAATCTGCTCTCCCATGCCTGAAACGTAGAATTGTCCGATGCATTCGCCGCCATTCAGATGCATATACATAGAATTAAGCGTTGGTTGATAGGGGCAGTAGGGCCAACCCGTCGTTATTGTGTGACTTTCAGTTGTGAACACGGCTTCTTTGCAAAAGGAACCGAGAATGCCTTGGCTTGCTGTCATGCTGCGATGCTGCACGCTGGCATACGATGCCCTGCTTCGTACCGTGCCAACGGCTTTTGAAACCTTGATATTCTCTCCCGACAAAGAATAAGTAACCTCAATTTGGACATATGCATATATTTCATCATTTTCCGTGACCGATCCAATGCTTCTTCCCTGATTCGCCGATGACCTGATTAGCTCGGTTCGGCAGCTGGATGAAACGGTTTCGTTTCCGTTTTGGGTGATTGATGTTTTTCGGCGTATGGTGTAGTCGTTTCCTTCGGCATCTTGCCCAATCGAATTTTCTCCTGGTTCTTCACTACGGAAAACTGTCTTACCTGATGGCGTTTCAACGGTGAAGATGCAGGTTGGCGATGGGGCTTGGTCTAAAGCGATTTTGTCTTCGTTGCCAAAGGCGATTGAAGGAGCGAGCAATGAGCCCAACATTGCGATTCCTCCCGTTTTGATCGCCGTTCTCCGGGACATCAGCTTGGTCATAGTGGTTCCTTTCTTTGAAACACATTTGAAATTGATGGAAAACACTTGCGAGCTGGTGTTTTTCTGGAAGATACCGAAAAAAAATTAACGAAGAGTTTCTTATCGGTGGCTGGTTGTTTTTTGGTGGAGCTGTGGTCATTTATTCATATTTAGTTTAAGGAGCTTTCGGCTGGTTGCTCGTGTATGTAGCGAGTACAATACCCTAACTGCATAACAGGGGAGCCAACCGCCCGCGCCGCGTGGCTGTTGCGCTGAGAGGGGGCAAGGCCCCGACCCATAGAACCTGTATGGATAATGCCAACGAAGGGAGCTGCGATGACGGAAGGTCGTCTTATCACTCAAATCGATTATGCCCGCGCGGGCAAGATCACGTCTCAGATGGAGGCGGTTGCCGCCAAGGAGCATAAAACGCCTGAAGAGATTCGCGCTGGCGTTGCGAAGGGCAGCATCGCCATTCCTGCCAACATCCACCACACGGCGCTGAGCCCCGAAGGCGTGGGCGAAGGGTTGCGCACCAAGGTGAACGTGAACCTGGGCATTTCCGGCGATCTTATGAACGAGGAAATGGAGCTGGAAAAGGTGCGCACCGCCATCGAACTGGGCGCCGAGGGCATCATGGACCTTTCCAACCACGGCAAAACGCAGGCCTTCCGCACCAAGCTGGTGGGCATGAGCCCGGCCATGATCGGCACCGTTC
>CAVDWN010000204.1:0-3142 GCA_963612535.1 Sphaerochaetaceae bacterium | reverse complement strand
TTCTGGCCTGTTTTTTTGTTTCATGCTCCAAAACTAACAGCCCGGATCAGAATTTTTCTACCAACGTTCACGGATGACGCCCGTCCCCGCTTAAAGATGGGCGCCGTTAGGGCATCGGCCCGCTTGCTAGAATAGTGGCCAGAGCATCTTATGGAGAAAGGGCGGGTGCTTATGGTCTCTATCGATCAGAAGAGAGCAATAAAGGACTTTGTCTCCCGCTGGAAGGCGCTTCCCTGTGTAGAAGAAGAGCACTCCCGCTCGTTCTGGATCGAGCTTCTGGAGCAGGTTCTGGGCATCCCCAACGCCACGCGCGTGCTGGAGTTCGAGCGCAAGGTCAAGGGCCGCAAGATCGACGTGTTCTACGAGGACATGGGCATCCTGATAGAGCAGAAGGGCCGCGGCATATCGCTCGACGAGGCCACGGTGCGAAGCAAGAAGGCCGGCCCCGAGACCCCATTCCAGCAGGCGAAGTGGTACGCCGACAACCTGCCGCGCTCAGCAAGCCCACGCTGGATAATCACCTGTAACTTCGATGAGTTCCGTATTTACGACCTGAACAGGGAGGATTTTGAGGCCTATGTCTCGGTGACGCTTGAGGAGCTTCCCGACCAGGCCCACCTGTTTGGGTTCTTTCTGGACAGGTCGAACAGCCGCTTGGTGAAGGAGCAGGAGCTTTCGGTCAAAGCAGGAAAGATCGTGAGCAACCTTTACCACGCCTTCGAGGGGCAGTACAGGAATCTTGATACCGACCCATGGGAGCAGAAGAGCCTCAATGTCCTCATCGTCCGTCTGGTGTTCCTGCTGTATGCCGAGGATGCAGGGCTGCTGCATGGCCACAACGCCTTCGGTAACTACCTTCAACAGTTCCAGGCCCCGCAGATGCGCCAAGCCCTCATAGACCTTTTCCGCGTCTTGGACACGCCTGACGGAAGGAACGGCACGAAAAACGAGCGGGACCCGTACTTGGACGATTCGCTCGCTGTGTTCTCATACGTGAACGGTGGTCTTTTCGCCGACGAGGGCATCGTTGTGCCCCAGTTCACCGAGCAGATGCGCCACGATCTTGTACTCAACGCCTCTATCGCCTTCGACTGGAAGGACATCAGCCCCACCATTTTCGGCGCCGTGTTCGAGAGCACCTTGAACCCGGATACCAGGCGCTCGGGTGGGATGCACTACACGTCCATCGAGAACATCCACAAGGTCATCGATCCGTTGTTCCTCGATGGCCTGAAGGCGGAGCTTGCCGAGATAGAGGGCGAGAAGGTAGAGAAGAACCGGAAGATGGGATTGCGGGCCTTTCAAAGGAAGCTGGCAGGCATCAACATATTCGACCCTGCATGCGGAAGCGGCAACTTCCTCACCGAGAGCTACCTGACTCTTCGAAAGCTGGAGAACCGCGTGCTGGAGAACCTCCAGGGCAATCAGGTTGCGCTCGGCTTCGACGAGGCAACCAGCCCCATCAAGGTGGGCATTCACCAGTTCTACGGCATCGAGATAAACGACTTCGCCGTGTCCGTTGCCAAGACGGCGCTGTGGATCGCCGAAGAGCAGATGATGGAGGAGACGCAGGAAATATTGCAGCAACCCTTTAATTTCCTGCCCCTGAAGAGCAACGGCAACATCTGCGAGGGCAACGCCCTGCGCATGGACTGGAACGACGTGCTGCCGGCATCCGAGTGCAGCTACATCGTTGGCAACCCGCCGTTCTACGGGTATACCCTTCAGACGAATACTCAGAAAGACGATGTTGCAGCTGTTTTTTCGGGCACCAAGACTTCCAAAAAAGTTGATTATGTTGCCTGTTGGTATAAGAAGGCGATTGACTATATTGATGAGAACGGAACCCGCTGCGCCCTTGTTTCCACTAACAGCATTTGTCAGGGTGAGCAGGTTCCGGATCTCTGGGACACTCTGTATGAGTTGGGCATAAGCATCGATTTCGCATGGCGTCCTTTCGTTTGGGATAGCGAAGCCGCCGATAAAGCCAATGTCCATGTGGTAATCGTAGGATTCCACAAAGGGCTTCAATCAAAGAAGCGGTTGATTTTTTCAGGTGAGCAGAAATGCCCCGCTGCGAACATAAACTCATATCTATTGGACGCCCCCGATGTTTTTGCTACGTCTAGAAATGTTCCTATATGCAGTGTTCCCCAGATAAGAAAGGGATCGCAGCCTACCGACGGCGGCAATCTGATTATCAAGACCGAGGCCGAGAAGGATCAGATCCTTGCCCTCGAGCCATCTCTTGAGCCGTATATTCGTAGATTTATGGGATCAGAAGAATACATAAAGGGGAAATGGCGTTGGTGCCTGTGGCTCAAGGATGCGCCGGCCTCTTTGCTCAACGGTTCTTCGATCCTTGCAACAAGACTCTCTTCTGTGCGCGAAATGCGCCTTGCAAGCCCAAAGGCTGCGACGAGAAAGTGGGCTGAAAGCCCAAGTTTGTTCACGGAGGACAGGCAGCCGAGTACTCCCTATATTCTTATTCCAAGCGTTTCTTCGGAACGGCGCGAGTACATTCCAATAGGTTTTATTTCGCCTGATGTCATAGTTTCCAATTTGGCTATGGCTGTTCCAGATGCAGGATTGTATGAATTTGGGATGCTGACTTCTCAATTTCACAACGCATGGATGAGAACCGTGTGCGGAAGGTTGAAGAGCGACTATCGCTATTCAAACAAAATCGTTTACAACAACTTCATTTGGCCTGATCCCAGCTCTGAACAGCGTGCAGAAATTGAAGCATTCGCTCAACGGATCCTCGATGTACGCGAAGAGTATCCCGAGAAAACTCTGGCCGACCTCTACGATCCCGACAGGATGCCTGCCGACTTGCTGGCGGCGCATAAGGCGCTCGACGCTGCCGTCGAAGCAGCCTACGGCGTTGACTTCAACGGAGATGAAGAGAAGATCGTCGCCCACCTGTTCAAGCTGTACTCCCAGGTGGTTGGCTAGCTGAAGTGGCCACTCGCTATTGTTGACGCGAGCTGCCCAGCCCCTCTGTGACGATAGTGACGATAATGACGGTTTCTTCGACACATCCCCCGTTGCGTCATTCATCGCATCTTTCCTGTGGCGGTGCGGGCTTCCGGATCGCAAGGCAGGCCAAAGGGGCCGGCCAAAACGATTCGGAGGTCAT
>CAVDWN010000203.1:0-3142 GCA_963612535.1 Sphaerochaetaceae bacterium | reverse complement strand
GGGCAGAGCACGCCCATCACGCATCGCTTCTATGCGCCGTACCGCACGTACACCGTGTACTACGCCGAGCCCGGCTCCATGAGCCAGGGCGATACCACGGTGATCCGCACCGAGGTTATCGATGGCGGCATCCGCTATTACACCATCGCTTCCGATGGCACGGTAACCACGGGCACCGATGGCAATGGCACTGGCGGCCTTATCGCCACCACGCCGTATACCTCTGTGGTCACCGAAAACGCGGAAGGTGCCGGCGGCAACGACGCCAACGCCACCGCGCAGAACGGCGATGTGACGGCACCCAGCGGCAACAGCGCCTACGAAGAGCGAATCGACGAAGACCAGACACCGCTTTCTTCTGCGGCTGAAAACGAGCAGGCGGGCTTCGGTGCTATGCAGATTGCCGGCATCGTGCTGGCGCTCTTGGCCGTAGCGGCTATTGCGGCTTTTGCCGTAAGGGCGAAGCGCAATTCCGACAACAGCCAGAACGGAATGGGGGCGTAGGGAAATGAAGAGGAAACCTTTCATGAAAAGCAAACGCTCGAACAACGTTACCGTGAACCCGGCAACGGCTACGGCTGCGGCGCGCACGTTCGCGTCGAAAGCATTCGCCGTGCTGATGTCGGCCATCTTGGTGCTGGGCCTTTGTCCCATCGCTCAGCAGTCGTACGCAGACACCGGCAGTGATGCGCCGGTTCCGGGAACCAAGTACGGCAACATCACCTATACGCAGAACACGCAGTCCAATGGTTTCTTGCAGTCGACGTACGACAAGTACCGCGATGGCAATGACGCGCTGGGCATTGCCAACAGCTTCCATATCGTTGCGTTCGACACGCTGAACGCTCCGGTCGATGTGTACGGCAACATCCTGGTGAAGAACCTTGCTTCGGCGGTGGATACCGGCACCAGCGACAAGTTCGTGAACATCTACGGCTACAACACGCTGAGCTACATACAGAACTACAGCGGCACCTTCTCCCGTTGGGACAAGAGCGAAAACGGCTGCGTGGTGTTCGGTAGCGGCGTGAACCTTACCACGCGCAACAACAGCGAGCTGCTGCTGAACGGCAGCCGCATCGAGAAGCCCAATTCGGTGGTGCAGGACGCCGACACCTCTGCGGCACCCTTCGTCAACCTGAGCGCCCTGAAGTCGAACCTTTCGGCTCTGCAGTCGAGCTTGGCCAGCCAGGAAGCCGTTGGGGCAACGCAGAAGCTCGTCAACGACGGCAAGGTGCGCAACATCACCATCAACGAAGGCTACAAGGGCTGTGCCTACGTTTCGCTGACGGCCGCCGAGCTGCAGAGCAGCTACGAGGGCATCAATATCGACAACCTTCCCATCAAGAGCGATTCGGCGCTGGTTATCAACGTCGACTGCCAGGGCGCCAGCTCTATCGACATTCCGAAAACCTATCTGCGCATCAACGGCCAGAACGTCGGCATCGGCGAGGTTGATAGCGTATACGGCGACACGGGTTACGTGCTGTACAACTTCTACAACACCGCAAGCAACCTTCCCATCACGGTGCATGAGTGCACGGCAAGCGTTTTGGCTCCCAACGCCTCCCTTACGCTTGGGCCGGGCAGTGCCTGCGGAACCTTCATCGGCAACAACGTGACGGTAGCCGCCGAAAGCCATATCCGCCCGTTCCACGGCAATCTCAAGCCTTCCGACGACACCACTTCGGTGAACGTGAGCAAGGTTTGGAAGGATTCCAAGGGCAGCGTTGAGTCCGGCGATGGCCATCAGGCCATTACCGCCGAGCTCTGGTACGCCGACGAGGACGGCAATGCTACTGAGCCGGTAACCGACGAGCAGGGCAATGCTGTTGTTGCGGAGCTCGGCCAGGCAAACAGCTGGAGCGCTTCTTGGAACAAGCTGCCCACTGCGGGGGCCGATGGCCAGGCGCTGCATTACACGGTGAAGGAAAGCGCCACCCCGTCCGGCTATGAGTCCGAGGTAACGGGCAGCGGCAATACCTTCACCATCACCAACACGCATGTGCCGGAAACCAGCATCTCCGTGCAGAAGGAATGGAGCGACTCCGACGATGCCGACGGTATCCGCCCCAGCTCCATCACGGTTAAGGTGCTGCGTTCCGTCCAGGGACAAGACCCGGTAGAGGTTGAGGGTGCAGAGCTTACGCTTAGCGCAAGCGAAGATCCTGCCAACAACTGGAAGGCCAGCTTGGAGCATCTTGCCAAGTTCGATGCAGACGGCAACGAGTACACGTATTCGCTGAGCGAGCTTCAGGTGGAAGGCTACGAGGTTCAGCAGACCCAGGCCGTTCCCTCTGTAGATGAGCGCGGGAACGTGATGTACTCCTTCGTGCTTACCAATGTCCATGAGGCAAGCAAGGTGAACGTTGGCGTTACCAAGGTCTGGAAGGGCGACGAGGGTAAAGAGCAGCTGCGTCCCGCATCGGTTGTGGCCCAGCTCTACACGGTGGACGATCAGGGCAACCTTACGCCGGTAGAGGGCAAATCGGTCGAGCTCAACGAGGGCAATAACTGGACTGCCTCTTGGGATGGCCTGTTGGCGAAGTGCAAGGGCAAAACCATCAAGTACACCGTGCGTGAGACCCAGGTGCCCGATGGCTACGAGGTTTCGTACGAGGGTGCAGACAATGGCGACGGCACCTATTCCTTCACCATGACCAATACGTATCAGAAAGAGGAAGAGGAGTTTTCCCTGAGCGGGTACTCCATGCGCGCTGCGGACGCCCCGGCCCCCGAGGCTGATAAGGTCTGCTATGTTGACCCGAAGGTGGTAAAGGTGCTGGAGGGCCGCGCCCTTGAGGAAGGCGAGTTCTCGTTCCAGCTCATCGACGATAAAACTGGCGATGTTGTCTCTACCGCTACGAACGATGCAGCCGGCATGGTTGACTTCGACAAGGCGGCAGATGTTTCGGGCAATCCCGACAATCCCTCCTGCTTGAAGTTCTCTGCTCCGGGCACCTACACCTACACGGTGCGCGAGACGCCGAACCAGGTAAAGGACTCCACCGTTGAGTATTCCACCGAGGTGGTGCAGTTCGTCACTACTATCAATCAGAACGACAAGGGCGAGCTTTACGAGGCCGAAAGCCATTACGTGAAGTACCCCACCGCGGCAGACGCGCAGGCGAAGACCCAGGGC
>CAVDWN010000202.1:0-3145 GCA_963612535.1 Sphaerochaetaceae bacterium | reverse complement strand
GCCGCACCATAAGGTGCTTTTTCAAAATGTGCGAATTTCCCCTTTACAGGGCGGTGGGGAATGGTATTCTACTAAAGCTGTTTCAAGAGAAGCATCTGCTTCCACCCAGATCGGCGCTTTCGGTTGCTGATGGGTCATGTGAATACTGTTCTTGCTTGCAAGAAGTTTCGTGTGGCCTGCAATCTGAGTGATCGCAGGTTTTTCTTTTTTCAGCGCAAAATGGTTCGTGCATGGTAGCACCAAACACAGGAAGAAGGAGGTGGGCACCATAGCAGCTCAAGAACCAAGGCTCAATGACGCAATCAGGGTCAAAGAATGCCGCCTGATCGCCTATGATGGGTCGCAGTTGGGGATCTATCCCATCGAGCAAGCCCAGCGCATCGCCGATGACCAGGGCTATGACTTGGTTGAGATCGCGCCTCAGGCCAAGCCGCCGGTATGTCGCATCATGGACTACGGTAAGTTCAAGTACGACCAGGCTATCAAGGCCAAGCAGGCTCGAAAGAACCAGAGCAAGGTTGAAACCAAGGAAATGAAGTTCCGCCCGAAGATCGATGTGGGCGACTACACCACCAAGAAGAAGCACGTGCTTCGCTTCTTGGAGGCAGGTTCCAAGGTCAAGATCACCATCATGTTCCGTGGTCGTGAGATGTCTCATCCCGAACAGGGCCTGAGCATCCTGGAACGCCTGGCCGATGATCTTAAGGATGTAGCGGTTATCGAAAACCAGCCTAAGATGGAAGGCCGCAACATGCATATGCTCATCGCCCCGTTGCCCGCGGCGGTGAAGAAAAAGAAGGAAGAACAAGGGAAGGACAAATAATGCCCAAGATGAAGACTCATTCCGGCACCGCAAAGCGCTTCCGCGTTACCGGCTCCGGTAAGATCATGCGCTCCAAGGCTTACAAGTCTCACATTCTGACCAAGAAGAGCCAGAAGCGTAAGCGTAATTTCCGTCACGAAACTGAGGTTGCTGCAGCCGACAAGAAGGTAATCGCACGCAATCTTGGTCTTCGATAGTAAAGGGAGGAATTCAGTATGCCTCGTGTAAAGCGCGCAGTATCCGCTCATAAGAAGCGCCGTACCGTTCTCAACCGTGCAAAGGGTTACTACGGTGCAAAGTCCCGCTCCTATCGCGCTGCGAAGGAACAGGTTCAGCATTCGCTCCAGTACCAGTACCGCGATCGTCGTGCTAAGAAGCGCGAGATCCGCCGTCTCTGGATCACCCGCATCAACGCTGCAGCCCGCATCAACGGCCTTTCCTACTCCGTGTTCATGAACGGCCTGAAGAAGGCTGGCGTCGAGCTGGACCGCAAGGTTCTCTCCGATATGGCCATCAACGACCCCGAGGCATTTGCTTCCCTGGTCGAGGTTGCCAAGAAGGCCCTGTAGCCTTCAGCTTCCAAGCTTTTGAAGCCCGCTCCACGGAGCGGGCTTTTTGCTGTTCTGGGGTTCGTTGGGTGGCTAGCAGCTTGTGAGAGTCGTTGTGGGCGGCATGCTCTTCCGGGCAGCGGGGTTTTGCAACGGCTAACGTCTGGAATACTTTTTGGCTTCTGATAGCAGGGCGGCTAGCGCCAGGGATCTTCCTCGAATTCGGCGGCTTTCAGGGTTCCGTCGTGGTAGTCGGAGTACGGGTCGTATAGATCGTCGTCCTCGTTGGCGGCTCGGACAACGTCGTTGACCATTTTCGTGTTCGGCGGAATGCTTTTTACCTTCGTCTTTTCGGAGTCGCTAGCGGAATGACTAAGGCTTGGCTTGCCTGCTAGTAGCGATTCAGCCATGGACGGGGAACCGGCTTTCGAAAGCGAGCTCTGGGATTCGTTTTCTGCCTTGCCCTTGCTTGGCAGGGGAGTGGAGGTGGGGCGCAGGGTATAGCGCTTTTCGCTGGTTTCGCTATCATCGTTAATCACCGATAGAGCCCCTTTCGTAGACGACCCGGCCCTTTTCGCGGTAGCACCGCGCAGCACTCAAGGGCGCCAGAACAGTTTACCTAAGATTATGGCAAGCCATGCAATGGCGGCCGCACCGCTTCCAAAGAAAGGAACCCCATGAAGATAGAGACTTTGAAGGACAACGGCGAAGAGGTTCGTTTGCGCATCTCTGCCTCCGCAGCGGAAATGAGCAAGGCATTCACCGACGGCCTGGATTCGTTTGTGCTGCAGTACCAGCTGGAAAACCAGGAGGGCGAAACCTCGCAGCAGAAGATCGTGAACGCCCTGGGTGAAGAGGATGCCCAACACGCCATCTACACCGCCATCATCAACTACCTGGTGCCTTTCGCCCTGGAAAAGCACGGCTGCCTACCCATTTCCACTTACGGCATCGAATCGGAAGAAACGCCCGATCCCGACAAGATGTTCTCGTTCGATATGACGGTGCTGGTGAAGCCCGAGTTCGAGCTTTCCACCTACGAGCCCGTCACGGTTTCCATCGAAGCCAAGCCCAGCGTGAACGAGGCTGACATCGACGAGCAGGTTTCCATGTTGGTTCGCCAGTTCACCGCCGCCAAGCAGGGCGTTGGCGCCGACGACCCCTCGCTAAAGGTTCCCGAGATCAGCGACGAATGGGTTGCCGAGAACTTGAAGCCCATGAACATCGCTACCGTCGAAGAGCTGCGCAACACCTTCCGCGCCACTTCCGAAGAGGAGCTTGCCAGCCGCTACGAGCAGGCGAAGATGGCGGCTGCCATGGAAGAGTATGCCAAGCGTTTCACGGGCGAGGTTTCCGACAAGATGATCGAGGTGATGACGCAGGAGCTGTTCGAGACCTTCCTATCCCAGCTTGCGTCGGAGGGTATCCAGCTCGAGTCTTTCTACGCCCAGCAGAACCTTACCGAAGAAGAGGTGCGCAAGAACCTTTCCGCCCAGGCAGGCAATCAGCTGCTTCAGGGCTTCATCCTTGATGCGATCTTCCGTCATGAGGGGCTGAAGCTCGAGCTTGCCGATATGATCGTTGCCATGAAGAACATCGCTCCTGGCCGTGAGGAAGAAGCGCTCGAAGCCATGCAGAAGTCGGGCCGCGGTCCGCTTTTGAAGGAAGGCGCTGCCAGGATGAAGGCAGCTGGCTGGATTCTTGCCAACACCAACTTCGTAGAGAAGGCCGAGTAGGGGCACTTGCCTGTGCTCGCTGGATTCGAGTTGGCGTT
>CAVDWN010000201.1:0-3149 GCA_963612535.1 Sphaerochaetaceae bacterium | reverse complement strand
CTCACCACGAAAAGGATGACGATAGCCGCAGTAACCACCTGTTCGATCGGCTTGCCCAAAAGCGCCTCGCCGCGCTCCTTTTCGCCCAACAGGTACAGAAGGATGCCCGGGGCATACAGGATGGTGGTGATCATCATGCCGGTAAGCCCGCCGGCATAGATAAGGAACACGCTGTAGAAGAAGCCCACCACAGCGATAACGCGATAGAACGCGAGCTTTCCGCCGGTTACCTTCTCGAACCCATCCTTCTTGAACACGCACACCAGCATGAACAGCGTGCTGAAGAAGTACGGCACCAAGATCATGGAAACAGAAACGCTGTAGAAGAACTGGTAGGTCTGCTCGGAGACAACCACCAGGATAAGGAACAGCTGGATGATAGCGCACGTAACGGTGAGGGTAACGATGGGGGCGCCGTGCTTGTTCTTCATGGCGAATTCCCTTGGGAACACGCCTTGGCACGCCGCCTCATGCGGGCACTCGGAAGAGATGATGGTGTAGCCCAGCATGGCACCCAACAGGGAAAGGGCAACGCCCAGGTTCACCAGCGCAGCGCCCCACGGCCCCACAACCGCCTCGAGCACGCCGGCCATAGAGGGGTTGGAAAGCTCGGCCAGTTCCGCACGCGGCATAACGCCCATGGAAAGAATGGAAACCAGCAGGTAGATGGCCAGAATGCCGACGAACGCCGTAACCGTGGCGCGGCCGACGTCCTTGCTGAAGCGCGCACGGCCCGAGATAACCACAGCGCCCTCGATGCCCAAGAAGATCCACACGCTTACGCCTACCATGCCCACAACCTGGTCGAACAGCGAGGGTCCGTCGGGTTCGCCCCAGAAGTTGTCCATGAAGATGGCGGGGTCGAAGTGCAGCGAGAAGATGATGGCCACAATAGCCACGAACAGCGGGATGATCTTCGCGATGGTGGTAAGGATGTTGATGCTCGCCGCTTCCTTCACGCCGCGGCTTACCAAGAACCAGCACACCCACACGATGATGGAAGCGCCCACCACGGAGGCAACGTTGTTGCCCTCACCGAATATCGGGAAGAAGAACGCCAGGCTGGCGAACAGCAGCGTGGTGTAGGAAACGTTGGCCATCAGCGCGCTGATCCAGTAGCCATAGGCTGAAAGGAAGCCCATGTACTTGCCGAATCCGGCACGCGCGTAGCTGTAGATGCCGCCCACCAGTTCCGGTTTGTAGCGGGAAAGGGCGAAGAAGCACATCATCAGGCAGAACACGCCCAGGCCGGAAACCACCCAGCCGATGAGCACGCCGCCGGTGTTGGCGCCGGCCGCAGCCATGTCGCCGGCCATGGTGAACACGCCGCCGCCGATAACCGCGGTGATAACCGCCGCCACAAGATGCGGGAAGGACAATCCGTTTACGTCATTTACTTGGGGCAAACCGCCCTTGCGCTGAGACATAAAAACCAGCTTTCGAATAACGTGGACCCTGCCTCGAAAACCAGCCCGCCCCCACGCAAGGCAAGCCAAGGCACAACCTGATTAGGGTACTCCACTTCTGGCTCGTTGCCCGCGTCAATTAGCCATTGAACCCCAGAAACAAGGGAAGAACGCCGAAGGGCCGGACGGGGTACTTCCCCATCCGACCCTTCGCAGCGGCTACAGAGTTTGGCGCTTTACGCCAATAGCCGCATCAGCCGCAGCTGCTCATTCGGCCTTCAGTTGCTACGAAAGCCCCAGCCACAAGGCCACCTTCGGCGCATAGCCCATAACGAAGATGATCACGATGAGCAGCGGAATGCCGTAGCTCACCCATACGCGGCTCCACGCCGGGAACTTGATGCCGATGCCCGTATCGGCTTCCTTCAGGAAGTTGTCCCAACCCCAACCGTAACGACGGGTACAGAACAGCACGAACACCAGCGAACCCAGCGGCAGCATGTTGTTGGAGACGATGAAGTCCTCGATGGACTGGATGTCGCCGATGCCGGGGAAGGTAACGCCCGAAAGCACGTTGAAGCCCAACGCGCAGGGCAGGCTGAGCACCAGCACCAGCACGCCGTTGATGGCAACGGATTTGCGGCGCGACATTCCGTATTTGTCCATCAGGAAGCAGATAAGGTTCTCGAACACGGCGATGACGGTGGAAAGCGCCGCAAAGCTCATGAACACGAAGAACAGCGCGCCCCACAGGCTGCCCAGAGGCATCTGCGCGAACACCAGCGGAAGCGTAACGAACACCAGCGAGGGGCCGGAGTCGGGCGTTACGCCGTAGGCGAAGCAGGCCGGGAAGATGATAAGGCCGGCCAAGATGGCAACCACCGTGTTCAAGGCGGTAACGGAAACCGCCTCGCTCATCAGGCGGCGTTCCTTGTTGATGTAGGATCCGAAGATCTCCATGGCGGCAATGCCCAAGGAAAGCGAGAAGAACGCCTGGCCCATGGCGGCGTACACCGCTTCGCCGAACGTGCCGATGCCGCCTTCGAACATACGGCTGAAGTCGGGAATCAGGTAGAACGCGATGCCCTCCACGCCGCCGGGAAGCGTTGTGGTGCGGATGCACAGCACGATCATCACCACGAACAGGATGGCCATCATCCACTTGGTGATGCGCTCAACGCCCTTCTGCAGGCCCAAGCTGCAGATAGCGAAGCCGATGGCCACCGCGGCGATCATCCAGCCGATAAGCTCGCTGGGGTTGGCCAGCAGCGAGCTGAACACCGTTCCGGCAAGCTCGGAACTGGCGCCGTCGAACGTGCCCGTAGCCATTTTGGGGATGTAGGCAAGCATCCAGCCGGCAACGGTGGTGTAGAACATCATCAGCAGCATGCAGCCGATGTAGCCCCACCAGGAAAACCAATGGAAGCGGCGCTTGGGCTCAAGCACATCGAAGGCATGGGCGGCGCTCTTCTGGCTGGCGCGGCCAACCGCGAATTCCATCACCATAACGGGCAGGCCCAGAATAACCAGGAAGATAAGGTACAGCAGCACGAACGCGCCGCCGCCGTACTCGCCCGTGATGTACGGGAAGCGCCATACGTTGCCGATGCCGATAGCGCAGCCCGCTGCGATAAGGATGAAACCGATGCGCGAAGCGAAGTGCTCGCGCGAGGTAACGGCGTTCGCCGCCGTTTCGAATGCCTTGTTAGCCATAAGCCCCTACTTGAATGCTCGATTCTTTTA
>CAVDWN010000200.1:0-3160 GCA_963612535.1 Sphaerochaetaceae bacterium | reverse complement strand
GCCGAACACGCGCGGCATGTCCACCGAGATGATAAGGCTGCCGCTTACCAACAGCGCAGCGATGACCATGCTCATGGCCAGGCGATTCACGATACGCCCCAACTTGTACAGCGGCTCGGGGCTGCTGAGCATTTCCATATTCACCTTCAGCTGCCCGCGGGAAAGCATGCGCAGGGTATCGCCCGAGTACTCCGCCGCCTTTATAAGGCTGTGGCTTGCGGTATCCAGCGCGAACAGCAGGTTGCGGGCCCGCGTTTCCAACTCGTGGCGCAGGTCCTTCGTGCGGCGCAGGTGGCCGTTGATGATGTCGATGATGTTGGTTTTCGCCAGGCATTCCTGAAGCGAGCCTTCGATGGTCACGATGCCACGCGATACCGCCGTTACCGAGGCGGGCAGCGTTACCTTGCACTGGCGCGTGAGCACCATGATGTCGGAAAGCAGCGCGCCGATGTCGATATCGGCCACATCGGTGGAACCGTAGCTGTCCAGCACGTTGTCCAACTCGGCCAGAAAACGCGGATGGTCGATGGAGTTCATGTCGTGCGCAACCGAGAACGTGATAAGGGCATCCTTCAGGGCGCTGGCGTTCTTTTCGCCCACCGCTTCGATGATGCGGCCGAAGCCCGCGCGGTCGCGCAGGGAAAGGCGGCCCATGATGCCCAGGTCGATGTAGATGACCTTGCCCTCGTTGATGAAGATGTTGCCCGGATGCGGGTCGGCATGGAAGAAGCCGTGCTCCAAGATCTGCGTGGCGTAGTTGTCCAGCACCTTCACGCCGATTTCCTCCAGGTCGTAGCCGGCTTCCAGCAGGCGCTTGGTGTCGCGGATGGAAATGCCCTCCACGTACTCCATCACCAGAACCTCTTCCCGGCAGTACTCCAGGTACGGCTTCGGGCAGGTAACGTACACCACATCTTTATTCAGCAGGGCGAATTCTTCCAGGTTGCGCGCTTCCTTCAGGAAGTCGGTTTCCTCCAGGAAGGTGTTCCACAGCTCTTCGACCACATCGCGCAGGTCGAGCATCTGGTTGTCCTTCATGAAGCGGGAAGCATGCTTGGCCACCGAGCGCATAACGTCGATGTCCTGGGCCATGGTGGCACGCACGCCGGGGCGCTGCACCTTCACCGCCACCACATCGCCGTTGGAAAGCACGGCCTTGTGCACCTGCGCCATGGAAGCGCTGCCCAAGGGCTTGGGGTCGATCCTCTGGAATATCTGGCCGAACTGCTCGCCGTAGATGCCCTGCAAGGTGGCCAGCGTTTCCTCGAAGGGCATGGGGTCGCAGTCCATCTGCAGCTCCGAGAGCGCATCGCAGTAGGCCTGCGGAAGTATCTCGGATCGCAGCGAGAGCATCTGCCCGATCTTGATGAAGCTCGGGCCCAGATCCACCAGGATGTCGCGGAACTGCGAGGGGCTTAGGCCGTCCATGACGTGATGCTTGCGCATGAGCACGATGATCTCGCGCAGGCGGCGGCTGCGCGTTTTGCGGCTTAGGCCGAACTGCTGGTTGGGGTCTACTTCAGCGCGGTCTTGGAAGAAGTGCTTGAGCAGGGTGTTTTCGTCCATAGGGTTCCTCTTGGGAATGACGGTGTGCGAATGGGAGCCTACAACAAGCGCGGCGAAGGGATTGCCTCGCCGCGCTTTGCATGCAGGTTATTCCGCCTTTTCCTCCGCCGGAACTTCTGCGGGAGCCTCTTCGGCTTCCTTTTCGGGCTCGGCGGCAAGCTTGGCAACGGTTGCGGCGAATTCCGCACGCTCTTCCGCGCTCATGGCCTTCATGGCAGCAGCGATGCTTTCGGTGCGCACCTGGGAAACCGCTTCGCTTGCCTTGTGCTGAAGCTCGCGGTTGATGTCCTTGCCCTGCTCTACCGTGACGCCGCCCTTTTCAATGAGCGTGTCGAGCACTTCCTTGGCCTTTTCGCCGGTGATGGCCATGGCGCCCACGCCAGCCAGGAAGATGTCGCGGAAGCCCTTCTCGAAATCGGTAGCCATAGTTACCCCTCCTATTCGATTGAATGATCCCTGTACCCAATTATATCGGCTTTGCCCCAGCTTGAACGGGCGATAGGGAAACGTAACGTTGCACGCGAAAGCGTGGAATACAGCGGCCGGGGCCACGGACGGCGCCCACCGCTGCGCAGGGCAAGGAAAATTGCACATTTCATCCGCTGAAGGCCAAAAGGTGTATTCGAAATGAATCGGCGCATTGTCTATTTTTATTCAACACAATGTTGGGTAAGCTATGGGCAGCCCAGCGAAGACTGGGTTTTTGATTCAAGAAGGAAGATCGCGTGAGCTCTACCGCAACTGGACTCTCTGGCAATACCAACGAAACCGCACAGCTGCTCGTCGGCATCGACGTCGGCTCGACTACCGCGAAGATCGCGGTGATGGAAGCCGGCACCCACAAGGTGCTTATGCGGCGCTACGTGCGCCACCATGCCCAACAGGCTGCCTGCCTGAAAGGGCTGATGGAAGAATTGCAGGGCCAGTTCGGCGGCGCCCCTATGCGCGCGGCGCTGTGCGGATCGGGCGGCGCGGCGCTGGCCGAAGCGCTGGGCCTTCCCTACGTGCAGGAAGTGGTGGCCAACTCGCTTGCGGTAAGCGCCTTCTACCCCACCGCGCGCACCGCCATCGAGCTGGGCGGCCAGGACGCGAAGATGATCTTCTTCGAGTTCGACGACAAGGCAAAGGCCCTGAACGTTGCCGACATGCGCATGAACGGCAGCTGCGCCGGCGGCACCGGCGCGTTCATCGACGAGATAGGCACGCTGCTGAAGGTTCCCACCGAGCAGTTCAACGACCTGGCCGAAAAGGGCAAGGCCGTGCACAACATATCGGGCCGCTGCGGCGTGTATGCGAAAACCGACATCCAGCCGCTGCTTAACCAAGGCGTGCCGAAGGAAGATATCGCGCTTTCCAGCTTCCACGCCATTGCCAAGCAGACCATCGGCGGGCTGGCGCAGGGGCTGGAAATCGAGGCCCCCATCGTGTTCGAGGGCGGCCCGCTCACCTTCAACCCCCGCCTTATAAAGGTATTCGCCGAGCGCCTGGAGCTGGGCGGGGAAGACATCATAATCCCCGACCACCCCGAAACCATCGTGGCCGTAGGCGCCGCCCTTTCCCTGGAAGGGCTGTTCGCCGACAAGCCGGCAGCGCT
>CAVDWN010000199.1:0-3162 GCA_963612535.1 Sphaerochaetaceae bacterium | reverse complement strand
GGCGAATATCATAAGGTTTTTGACGTGGAAATGGGGGTCAAGCACACGAACCGTACTGGCTCCAACGACATTCCCGGTGCGTAATCGGGGCGTCTTAGCGGTCGCAACTTTTTCCTGAATGCGCTATTTTAAGAGTTTACGTAAGCTCTTCTACTTGAAGGAATTGGGATGACCGCACAAGACGCAGGAGCTGCTTTCGATCCGAACGAGACCCGTATAACCGACGACTACAGCGACTTGGGTCTTTCCACCCGCCACGCCGTTCAGCATCTTCTAGAGGAAAGCACGGCCGTCGGCGTTGCCATGGGCCGCTTCGACAGCGATCTGAGCATCTGCTTCGCAAGTCGCATCTTCGCGAAGAACCTGGGCTACGACCCGGATTCCGCCAGCCGATTCTGCGGCCGCTCCCTACGCGACGTGGTTTTCGACGACGAGAACCAGCTGCTGGATTCGCTGCTTGCCGACCATGCCATGATCGGCGGCACGATCCGCCTCAAGGACATCACCGGCGCGCCGGTGTATGCAAGCCTCAACATGCGTGAAGTGACCGGCGACCAGGGAGAACCGTGCTGGCTGCTCTCCGCTCGCATCGCCCCGGAATCCGAAACGCTCGCGTTGGTGAACGATATCTTCCAAACGGGAACGTGGACGCTTTCATGCCGAGCAGACGGCACAGTGGAAAATGTGGAATTCGGCGCAGACCTTCGCCGTATGACCGGCTATCTGGACAAGCTTGCATTCCCCGATACCATCGAGAGCTGTTTTTCCATCGTCCATCCCAACGACCTCGAGTCGTTCAAAAACGCAATCCGCTCCATCACAGAGGGCGGGCGCGGCAGCCATCGCCTTGACGTCACGTACCGCGCGCGCTTGCACAACAAAGGCTACGTGTGGCTGCGCTCGGTTGGGGCTGCCAGCCGTCGCGAAGACGGAAGCGCCAGCAAGGTTGCGGGCATCACCCTCAACGTCGACGAGCAGCACCGCCAGGAGCTGTTCGCCCAAGAGCTGCTTCGCCAGAAGTCCGCCAACGAGAAGCTGCTTTCCGCCATCGTGCGCCTGGTCGAACGCTATGCGGTATGCGACCTTGAGAACGATACCTACGAGTTCTACAAAGTCGACCGTCGCATGGGCTATCCCGCGCAAGGCCGTTACGGCGATCTCCTTTCTACGATGGACAAGCACTTGAGTATGAAAGACGATTCCTTGAGCGTAGCCGACGCCCTTTCTCCCGAGCGCCTGCGCCGTGAGCTCCAAGGGGAAAACGACATCTACCGCTTCGACTACCACGTAAAAGGCGCTGAAGAGTACCTGGGCATGGCGGTGTTGCCGCTGGAATTCGGTGCCAGCGGCGTTTCGCGGGTGCTCTTCGTCACGCAGGACGTTACCCAGATCGTGAAGGCCGAGATCCGCTCTCGCCAGGCGCTTTCGGACGCCTACAGCTATGCGAATCGCGCGAATGAGGCAAAAACCAAGTTCCTCTCGCAGATGAGCCATGAAATCCGTACACCTATGAACGGCATAGTCGGGATGACGGCACTGGCCGCAGCACACGTAAACGAGCCCGACCGCGTGCGCGATAGCCTGCGCAAGATCACCATCAGCTCGCGCCACTTGCTCAGCCTGATCAACGAGGTCCTGGACATGAGCAAGATCGAAAGCGGCAACATCTCGCTCAACGAAGAGGACTTCAACCTCAGCGACCTGGCGGAAAGCCTGGTTGCCATGATGAAGCCCCAGATAGACGAAAAACGCCACCACTTGAGCGTTACGCTGAAGAATCTGCAGCATGAAGATGTCACCGGCGATGCGCTACGCCTTCAACAGGTGTTCGTCAACCTTATGGGCAATGCCATCAAGTACACGCCGGATGGCGGCAGCATCCATCTCACCATTTCCGAGCGTCCTTGCAACCAAAGCAAGTTCGGCAGCTACGAGTTCGTGTTCGAGGACAACGGCATCGGTATGTCGAAGGAAACGATGGAAAAGGTGTTCGAGCCGTTCGAGCGCGCCAAGGACGAGCGCGTGGAGCGCGTGCACGGCGCCGGGCTGGGAATGCCCATCAGCCGGAACATCGTGCGCATGATGGGCGGCGATATCTCGGTGGAAAGCGCGCTGAACGTAGGCACACGATACACGGTTACCTTGTTCCTGAAGCTTCGGGAACAAGAGAGCATCCCTTGCGATAAGTTCGTGGACCTGGATGTGCTGGTAGCCGATGATGACCCGGTGGCGCTGGAGTCTTGCTGCGACATGCTGAACAGCTTTGGCATGAAGGCGCAGGCGGCCCCATGCGGGCGCGTTGCTGTTGAGATGGTGCTTGCCAACCACGAGCAGAAGCGCGATTTCTTCGCCTGCATCCTCGATATGAAGATGCCCGACATGAACGGCATAGAGTGCGCACGGGCCATCCGCAAGACGGTGGGCGCCGACGTGCCCATCATCATAATCAGCGCCTACGACTGGAGCGAGTTCGAGGCCGACGCCCGCGAAGCCGGAGTCAACGCATTCATCGCGAAACCCCTGTTCAAGTCCCGTTTGCTCAGCACGTTCGATGCGCTGGTAGGAGAGAAACCGAATAGCGTCGACGAAAGCCAGGCGCTTGCCAAGAGCTATCCGGGCAAGCGCATCCTGGTGGTGGAAGACAACGCCATCAACCGCGAGGTCGCCAGCGAGCTGCTGCGCCTTTCGCAGGCAGAAGTCGAAGTGGCAGCAGATGGCGAAGAGGCCGTCCGCAAGGTCACGAAAGGCCAGCCGGGCAAGTACGACCTGGTATTGATGGATGTGATGATGCCCCGTATGGACGGCCACCAGGCCACGCGCGCTATCCGCGCCCACGGAACCGAGTACTGCGTAAACCTACCCATTGTGGCCATGACAGCCAACGCCTTCGCCGAAGACGTGCGGGCGGCACGCGAGGCCGGCATGAACGAGCACATAGCCAAGCCGCTCGACTTTGCCAAGCTCGCCGCGGTGCTGGAAACCTACTGCAGCTAACGTCGGAAAGACGCACTAGGGTAACCGTAGGCAGGTTGACGCAGGAAAGGGCCCGGCCCCGCACTGTTGGCGCAGACCCGCACTACCCCTTATCAATATTCGGCACGCATTGAAAAGGCCGCGCCAAAAGGCACGGCCTAGGATTCGCGGCTGAGCTGCACAGCGAAC
>CAVDWN010000198.1:0-3170 GCA_963612535.1 Sphaerochaetaceae bacterium | reverse complement strand
CTCAAAGTTTAAGTGGGCAGCGTGTTGGACACCTAAAACAAAGCGAATTGCTACCGTGATTAAAACCGCTGCCTGATCAGGCAGGCCGTTAGCCGGCAGCTAAAGAACACAGCGGTTTGGAAAGGTAGGATAAGGAAAAGAAAAAAGCCTCCGAAGAGGCTTTAGGCAAGTCAGATTTGCTCCCTACGGAGCGTTCCCGAAGGAACATTTTTGGCTAGGCCGTATTTTGACTCGCAGTGTCGATCCGACTGGTAATCGGAGACAAGGCGACTATAACACAACGCGAAGGAGTTTGCGGAGATGAATTTGAGGGGCATTCAAAGCGGATACAGCATAGGCCTGGATATGGGCACTGGTTCCGTTGGTTGGGCTGTCACGGACGAGCGAGGTGACCTCCTCCACTTCAAAAGAAAACCTACCTGGGGAAGCCGTTTGTTCGATAGTGCAAATCCCGCGTCTGAGGCACGTGTTCATCGCGGGCAACGCCGTAGGTATATTCGCCGCCGGTGGCGTTTGGGTCTACTGCAAAGTCTGTTCAAGGAACAGATGGAAAAGGTGGACCCAGGCTTCTTTATGCGCTTGGAGCAGTCAAGGCTCATCGAGGGCGACCCTATCTTCAATGGTTCAGACTTTACCAAAGCGGACTACTATGATCGGTTCCCCACCATCTACCACTTGCGCAAATGGCTGATGGAAACCGATGATCAGGCCGACCTTCGCCTGATCTATCTTGCCATGCACAACATCGTCAAGCACCGTGGCAATTTCTTGAGGGAGGGGCAAAGCCTTTCGGCTAAGAATGCCGATGCTGGCGCTGCGGTTGCGTCTTTTATCGAGGCTTTGAACAATTGGTGCGATTCGCGCGAATTGGAACGCTTGGTGAGCGATGATGCTGAGCAAACGGCGCTTGCTGCCAAGATTGCCACCCTCCTGGCCGATGCTAATCGTTCGCGACGAGAGATCTCCGAGGAAATAGCGCCGCTTGTTGCGGTTCCTATGGAGGAATCGCAGGCCTCTAAGAAGTTCTCTAAGGCAATCGCAGGGGCAATGCTGGGGCCTTCCGTTGAGTTCAAGAACATCTTCGGTGAATTCGAGTGCGAGAAAACCAAGGTTTCCTTGGGCAAGGAAGAAGAGCTGGAAAAGCTTGCCGAGGCTTGTCCGGACGATTGCGCTGAGCTGCTGGAGGCCTTGTGCTCCGTTTATGCCGCCTATTTGCTTCAGGGGTTGCTTTCGTATAGGGATCCCGGCATCACTTACAAAACCGGTGACAGCATTTCTGCGAGTATGATTGCGAAGTACAACCAGTACCACGCAGACCTGCAAACTCTGAAAAGCCTAGTGCGCGAATACGCACCTGCTGAATACAGCGCATTCTTCCGTGGCGAGCTCTACGAAGATGTTGCCAAGTACGATTACTTCAAAGCTAAGGGTTATACCGCATATAACCTTGGCAAAACCAAGTACGATGATTTCGCCAAAGAGGTTAAGAAGCTGTTTTCGGGCACCGCTGCCGAACAAGACGAACGCTATGTCCGTATGGTTGCAGCCTTCGCAGAGCAGCGCTTTCT
This sequence comes from Sphaerochaetaceae bacterium, assembly GCA_963612535.1. Taxonomy (GTDB): domain Bacteria; phylum Actinomycetota; class Coriobacteriia; order Coriobacteriales; family Eggerthellaceae; genus Anaerotardibacter. Next base: position 1,602 of record CAVDWN010000198.1, on the reverse strand, counting down.
GCGTAGGCTTAAAACCAGTGACAATGGCAGCATCTACTATCAGCTGCATTTGGAAGAACTTCAAGCCATCATCCGGAATCAGGCCAAGTTCTACCCGTTTCTTCAGGAAGAAGCGAAGAAGCTGGAATCGTTGGTGACCTTCCGAATCCCTTATTACGTAGGCCCTCTGAGCACGAAGAATGCGGCTGCAGACAAGCACGGAAATCGCTTTGCCTGGTCGGAACGAAAGCCGGGCATGGAAGATGCGGTGATTACCCCTTGGAACTGGGATAGCGTTATCGATAAGGATAAAAGCGCCGAGAAGTTCATCCTGCGGATGACGGGCGACTGCACCTATTTGGCGGGGGAGAAGGTCCTTCCCAAATGCTCGCTTCTGTACGAAGAGTATTGCGTGCTGAATGAGCTTAACGGTATGCGTTGGGCCGAGGGCGCGGAAAACGAGCATCGTTTTGATGCCGCACAACGTGAAGGCATTATTCGCGATCTGTTCCAGAACAAACGCACAGTGAAATTGAAAGATATCGAGGATTGGCTTGTTCGCGTTGGCGATGCCGTTAATCCGCATGTGAGCGGCAGCCAGGGGGAAACTTCGGTTACCTCCAAGTTGAACACCTATCGCTTTTTCGCAAAGGACGTTTTCGGCGTCAGCGAGCTTGACCCGTCGTTGATTCCCGCTATCGAGGAGATCGTTCTATGGAGCACCCTTTTCGAGGATCGTTCCATTTTTGAGCAAAGGCTGGAAAACGCATACGGCTCGCAAGGAAACGGCTTGTTGAGTGCCGAGCAGATCAAGATCATCAAGAAGAAGCGCTTCACTGGCTGGGGTAGGCTCTCGGAGAAATTCCTTACTGGCATGAAGGTTCGTGCGCAAGATGGCCGCGAGGTATCCATTATGGATGTGCTTCGCTATGGCGATCCAAACACCAATAGTCGCCTTGGTCGCACGATGGTGATGATGGAAGTGCTGCGTGACGAGGCTCTTGGCTTCCAACAAAAAGTTGATGATCTGAACCGCGAATACTACGCAAGCCATGGTAGCGAGATGGGCGTCAACGACCTTCCTGGTTCGCCCGCTATTCGCCGCAGCCTTAACCAGGCAATGCGTATTGTGGATGAGATTACCAAGATTGCCGGAGGCCATCCGGTGAATATCTTCATCGAGGTTACCCGCGATGAAGACCCAAAGAACAAGGGCAAGCGCACGCGCAGGCGATACGATCAGATCAAAGAGTCGCTTGCGGCAATGAAGAAAGAGGCTCCTGAAGCTTGGGCGCAGATCCAGAAAACCGCACCAGCCGACCTGGATGAAAGACTGACGCTTTACTTCATGCAAGGTGGCAAGTGCATGTACTCGGGTAAGGCTTTGGACATTGCACAGCTGTCGGATGCCGGCAAGTACGAGGTAGACCACATCATTCCCCGTGCGTACATCAAAGACGACAGCTTCGAGAACAAGGCTCTGGTCTTTCGTTCCGAAAACCAGCGTAAAACCAATGAACTGCTTCTTGATCAGCGCGTTCGTCACAATATGCGTGAGTATTGGGAACGGCTTCATGATGTGAAGTTGATCGGCGATAAGAAGTTCAACAATCTGATGCGCTC
>CAVDWN010000197.1:0-3171 GCA_963612535.1 Sphaerochaetaceae bacterium | reverse complement strand
ACGTACGGTCCGCGCATCCAAACGGTTTCCACCATCAGGAAGATCACCGATTCCGAAACGCCGTACAACCTGTACGCGATGGATGTCGAATACCCCTACGACCTGGACCGGCTTATCGGCCGCGGGCTGGGAGACGACCAGGGTTGCATCGATGCCATCCTGGCCGAGGCGCTTCCCTACCTTCCCGTGCACATGCAGGCCCCGCAGTTCGGCTGCAGCGCATTCACGCTGAGCAGCGGGGCCGATTCGCTTATGGGCCGCAACTACGACTTCAAGCTGGATACTTCCGCCATGCTGGTGCATTGCGCGCCCGAAGGCGGATACGAGTCCATCGCCTTCGCCGCATTGGACAACCTGAACGCCAACGATGCCCTCGCCAACGCAAAGTCACGCATGGCATGCCTGGCAGCCCCGTTCGTGTGCCTCGATGGCGTGAACGAGAAGGGCGTGTCCATCGCCGTGCTCACGCTGGACAGCACGCCCACGCGCCCCGCAGGCAGCAAACCCGTGCTGGCCACGCCGCTGGCCATCCGTCTGGTGCTGGACCGCGCCGCCACCACGCAGGAAGCGGTGGACCTGATGCTCGGCTACGACATGTTCGCCACCAGCGGGCGCGACTACCACTTCTACATCACCGACGCCACCGGCGACGGGCGCGTGGTGGAGTACGACTGCGACAGCCCCGAGCGCACACCCGTGGTCACGCCTTCACGGCAAGTGACCAACTTCTTCGTGATGCACCAGGAAAAGGTGGCGCCGAACCAGAAGAACGGCCACTATGGGCACGGGCGCGAGCGCTTCGACGCCATCGAAGGGGTGCTCGATGGAGCACCCGCCAATGAAGCCGCGCACGAAACGGCCTGGCGCGCCCTGCGTGCGGCTTCGCAGGAGCCCAACCCCGATGACATAACCAGCAACACGCAGTGGTCCATCGTCTTCGACAACAAGAACCTTACCGCCGACATCGCACTGCGCCGACGCTGGGACGACGTCCACCACGTCGACATCCACGGAGCCGTGAACTAGCAGCTTCGCCCGCGCGAACCGCAAACCTGAACCGAAAGGAACCCTATGTCCAACCAACGGAAAATCGGCATCATCGGGCTTGGCCATGTTGGCGCCCATGTTGCCAACAGCCTGCTTCTGCAGGGCATCGGCGAAGAGCTCTACTTCGTAAGCACCGACGACCAGAAGAATATCTCGGAAGCGCAAGACCTGCACGATTCCATCAGCTTCGTGCCTTACAACACGCGTATCGTGAACTGCAGCGATCGCTATGAGGACTTGGCCGATTGCGACATCATCGTCAATTGCGCCGGCAACGTTTCCCTGGTGGCCGAAAGCCGCGACGGAGAGCTGTTCGCCTCCACCGAATCGGCCCGCACTTTCGTTGAAACGATACTGGATGCCGGCTTCAACGGCATCCTGGTAAACGTTGCCAACCCGTGCGATGTAGTTTGCACCGCCATCTGGCACCTTACCGGCTACGACCCGAAGAAGATCATCGGCACCGGCTGCGGGTTGGATTCCGCGCGCTTGCGCTCCGAGATATCGAAGGCCACCGGCGTGAGCCCGAAATCCATCCACGCGCACATCATTGGCGAGCACGGCTTCACGCAGATCGCCGCATGGAAGTCGGCCAATATCGCCGGCACCACCATCGATGATTTGGCGAAAGAGCTCCCCGATAAATACGGCTTCGACCAAGCCGAGGTGGAAGAGAAGGCCCGCCAGGGCGGCTACGTAACCTTTGCCGGCAAGGGATGCACCGAGTACGCGGTGGCCAACTGCACCGCCCGCCTGTGCGCCGCCATCCTGCACAACGAGCATGCCGTGCTCTCGGCCTCAACGCTCCTTACCGGCGAATACGGAGAAGAGGGCGTCTATGCCTCGCTGCCCTGCCTGGTAGGCGCCAGCGGCATCGAGCAGGTGTTCACGCCCGAGCTTTCCGAAAAGGAGCTGGCAGGCTTCAAGGCCAGCTGCGACCACATCCGCGACAACATATCAAAACTCCCCTGGTGGTAAATCCCGAAAAATAGCCCCAGAGACAAAAGAGCGGCCCGGGTTCACCCGAGCCGCTCTTCGTTTATCGGTATGCGCAAGGCCTCAGCGCCAAACAACCTAGCCGTTGAACTTCTTGTAAAGGCGGTTGTTGGTGTCCAGCCAGCTTTCCACCGTGCCGGTGTCGAAGCCGTCTTCCGGATCGATTACCAAGGCGTACATCTCCTCTTCCTTCAGGAGCGCATCCAGGGCATCAGTGAGCTGGATCTCGTTGCCGGCGCCGGGCTTGGCATCGGCCAGAAGCTCCATCACACGGGGAGTGAGCAGGTAACGGCCGAACACTGCCAGGTTGGAGGGAGCCTCTTCCACGGCGGGCTTTTCCACCAGGGAGTTCACCTTCCAAACGCCATCGGCTACCTGCTGGCCATCGATAACACCGAAGCGGTCTACCTGGTCTTCGGCAACGGGCAGCACGGCGATGACGCTGGCGCCGTTGTGGGCATCGGAGACTTCCTTCATCTTGATGAGCATCTGGTTGTCGGGAACGATAACGTCGCCCAGCAGCACGAAGAACGGTTCGTTGCCCGTTTTCTCGGCGGCGCAATGCACGGCGTGGCCCAGGCCCAAAGGCTCGTCCTGATACACGTAGCTCACGTTCAGGTTGCCGGCATGGGCTACCTTGTCGGCGTACTTGTCCTTGCCGCGGGAACGAAGTTCAGCTTCCAGCTCGGGATTCGGAGTGAAGTGCTCTTCGATGGACTTCTTGTCGCGGCTGTTGATGATAACAACCTCATCGGCAGCGGAGGCAAGGCCCTCTTCCACCACGTATTGGATAACGGGACGGTCTACCACAAGGAGCATTTCCTTGGGTTGAGCCTTGGTTGCGGGCAAGAAACGGCTGCCCAGGCCAGCAGCAGGAATGAGTGCCTTCATGAATCCTCCTGATCGATGTTCAAACGTACCTATATTAGCAAATGCCAGCAGGTTTCCCGCGCCGGTGGGCAAGGAAACACCTTGACAGCGCAGGTTGGCTGCTGTTTAATCATTACTCGCTGGGGATGTAGCTCAGTTGGGAGAGCGCAACGTTCGCAATGTTGAGGTCGTGGGTTCGATCCCCATCATCTCCACCAGTAAAGATCTAGCAGGTGCAGAAATGTACCTGCTTTTTTG
>CAVDWN010000196.1:0-3175 GCA_963612535.1 Sphaerochaetaceae bacterium | reverse complement strand
TGCCAGCCAATGGCCAAGCGGCTGCTGTCTGTGCTGTTTGCTATTACGTTGGTTACAGGCCTGGTGCCCATAAGCGCGTATGCGGCAGCTGGCGAAGCGGCCGGCGACAAGGCCGAAGCGGCCACGACGGGCCAAGAGCAGGGGACTCAGGGTACCGACGACCAGGCCAAGGCCGCCGAAAACGAGGGCACCGATTCCGATGCCGAAGTTTCTGACAAGGACGCTTCCGAGAACAGCGAGGTATCTGGCGCTCTTGAAGGGCCTGTAGATAATCCCCAGTCAGCTTCCGCTGCTTCTGAGGAAGCGGAAATCGCACTCACCAGCGACATGGTCGTAGCTGCCGCTAATGGCGATTCTTGGTCATACAATGGTGGCGAAGGCTTGTCTGAAAAAGACGTATATAAAAAGTTTGCGGACAATTTCACATATGAAAAGAAAATTTTTTCGAAAAAAATTCAAGTACCTTATGGCGCTTACAAAATAACAATTAGCCAAAAAGAAAAAATCTTCACTGTGCTCTCCGGTGACGATAAGTGCTATCCGAGCTCTGGGGTCTATACGGTCTATGGGAGCAAATCCGGCGGCTTAATTGATGACTGGACGAAAGTCGGCACCTTTGCCTTCCAGAAGCAATGGGATACCACCTTCAAGTCCAACATTGATAATGCTGGCGCAACCGACGTTGATGGCAATCTGCTGAGCAAATTGACGTCCGATGACGGTACTGACGTGAAATTCAAGGTGAAGCAAGTTGCCGTCTCCGGTACTGAAGGCGTGTATTACGACGCAGTGGTTACGTGCGACGGTGTAACTCTTACCCCGGAAAACGGCGTTTATTCCATTAAGGCTAAAGCGAATTCCGCTGTAAACGTGGAGTATCAGACCCCCAAAGCAACGATTAAAGTTGACTATGATACAGGTGCAGATAAGGTAACCGTTGGCAACGATGTTGTGACTGATCCTAAGCAGGATGTCCAAGTCTCAGTCGGTTTTGAAACTCCTGCATCGGTAACGCCCAAAGAAGGTTATGCGGTTACATCCGTAAAACTAACCGGCGGGAGCTACTCTGAATATGAGCTTCTTACCGCAGGATCCTTTGCAGATAGTGAGAACCGTACGGCAACCTTCGCCATCCCAAGTGATCTCGATAAAACCGTAGCCTACACTCTCTCCATCGAAACCAAGCAGTGCGAACTGAAGCTGCAGGAAAGCCCTTCGGCTGCAGTGAAGGGCCTTACCGATACGGCCAAGATCAAGCAGCGCATTATTGAAGGCGCCCTTGCGGAAGGTAGCTTGCCTTCTGGCAAAGTCATTGCAGATCAAATTCAAAATGATACCGAATGCGTAACCGTTGAATATGTTGCAGGCTATTTTTTGGAGCAACCGATATGGCAGGATGTCTCCTATAATCCTATAACTCCGATTACCCACAAGTTTGGTACCCAGAGCAGCGAGAAAATTCGCATCACCTACAACGGTAACGTGCAGTACTGCAAGCTCAGCAGCGGTGAGTTCAACATCCAGATCGTTGATGGCCGTACGCCTACCTATATCACCGCAAACGAATCTGTTTCGGTCAAGTACGTTTCCGATGAAGACGAACTGAAGAACACCATCAAAGCCGCGCTTGAGGCGAAGGTTTTCGACGAGGAAACCGGCGAGCAGATCCCCAATGCCAATGTTGACTTCGACTTCGACCACAAGGCTGGCACGCAGACGATAACGGTTAAGTACGCCGGCAACGAGGAGTACAAGAACAGCGAGACAACGGTTGGGCTCAAGATTGCCAAGGGCGATGCCAAGGTAACCGTCAACTCCCAGAGCATCACGTACGGCGAACAGTTCACCACTCCGCTGGTGTCGGCGACTCCCAGTAACAGCGAGGCCTGGCCTATCTATGCCATCGTAGGCATCGACGGCTCTGGCAGCTCATACGTAAGCATCGACTTCAGCTCGGTTGTTATCAGCGAGAAGACCCCATGGGGTTCCACCGTCAACGTGAAACTGCAGGATGTCATCACGCGTATCCTTGGCAAAGAGTTCTCTGCTTCTGCGGTTCTGGACAATCTTGACTACATTGAGGATGCCCTGAGTGTCCTCGGAATCACTGATGCTTCCGAGATTTGCTCCAATATCCGTAAGGTCCTTGAGGCTGTAGAGAAGATTGCTCCGGGCGTCATGGATTCCAAGATCGCGCTCGGCGGTACTCCTTCCCAAGCTGGCGTTTATGGCGTTGCTGCAGTAAGCGTTAACCCCAACTACGTCAACGACGTTGCTGTAGGCTACCTCACCATCGCCCCGGCTACCCAGGATGTTGAGCTAAAGTTCAAGAGCAAGCTCCCCAGCTATTCGATGACCATCGATGAAGCCAAGAGTTTCGATTTCTCTGTTGGCCTGTACCAGCGCGGCCAGGACATTACCGGCAAAGGCAAGGTTACTTCTAGATTCATCGGCACGGATTACGAAGGCAATGTATATGCAAGCGCTTCGGTTCCCACTGTTCCCGGTGTTTACTCTCAGGTAGTTACCAACATCGGCGGCAACTATTTTGCCAGCCCCATTAGCCGTGTATTCCGGATTGCTCGTGTCGATACCGAGCTGAGCATTTCCTTCGAGGGTGCCACCTCCACCGGCGATAATAAGCAGTCTGTTGTGTACACCGGTAGCCAGGTAACGCCTACGTTCAAGGTAACCTCGGGCGATACTGTGCTTGACTCCAGCTCCGTAGAGGCCTACTACGTTGATCTTTCTCAGGGTTATTGGAAATCCGAGCCTCCTACGAATGTGGGAACCTACACGGTTTACGCCAGCTACCCTGGAACGAGCTACTACGGTCAATCGACTGCTAAATGCGAGCTCACCATTGAACGTCAGTCCATCAACCTCGATGACGACACCTATCGTGGTGTGACGGTTGAGGACATTGATGATGTGGTTTATGACGGCACCGAGCATGTTTTGAACCCGGTGGTGAAGGATGCAGCCGGCAACGATCTTGTTCGAAAGACCGACTACGTTGTTCACTACAGTACCGACGACTTCACCAACGTTGGCGAGGTCGATGTGACCATCACGGGTATTGGCAATTACACCGGCCAGGTTGAGCGCACCTACACCATTGAGAAGGCCGCCATCAAGGTAGCCGACTCCGCCACCAAGGTGTACAACGGCGCAG
>CAVDWN010000195.1:0-3182 GCA_963612535.1 Sphaerochaetaceae bacterium | reverse complement strand
TTGGACTCCGACACCATCTTCGAGGAAACCCAGCTTTCCCCCGAGGAAATCGCGGCGAAGATGGCCAAGGGCCGCTAGTCGCGAACATACCGAACTTTTTCAGGGCGGCAGCCTGCAAGGGCTTGCCGCCCTGTTTTGTGCTTGCGTGTGCTTGCAGGCTTGCTCGCAAGCGTCTTGTGAGGCGAAGGGTTCGGTGAGCGCCCAGGTAAGGGGCTGGCAGCATGGGCTGGTCTAGGAAACGTCCGCACCTTCGTACCAGCGCACAGGTGCAGGAGCGTACCGATGCGGTTTCGTGCAAATAAACAACGAGGGCCGATGGTGATCCATCGGCCCTCGTTCGTTGTAGGTGAGTTGGCGGAAGCCCTATTCGTCGTCCTTCTTGGAAACCAGAAGCAGGATGCCGCCGATAAGGTTGGCGAAGATAAGGGTGCATACGCCGAAGGCCACCGTATTGGCCTTGGTGCCCTTGTAGATGCCCCAGCTGTGCACGGTCATGGGAACGAGCCAGGCGAGCGGGATGATAAGCCAGCAAAGCCCAACGCAGCTGATGACGTTCAGGATGAATGCGATAAGGCGCAGCGTTTCATCTTGGCTGGACATGGGGTATACCGCGGCAGGGTTGGCAGCAGGCGCGCTTGCCGGGGCAGGGGGAGCCTGGTAACCCGCCTGGGAAGCGTTCGGCGCAGCAGGCGCGGGCGGCACCGGGGTGCCCTGCTGTTCGGAGGTTGCGGGCGGCACCGGTGCACCTTGCTGTGCGGCAGGAGCCGGCTCGGGCGTGGGTGCGGCGTCGGCAGCGGGCGCGGCCTCTACCTTGGTGCCGCACTTCGGGCAGAACTGGTTGTCGTCGGCAATCTCGTTGCCGCATTTGGCGCAGAACATGGCATTCCTTTCAGAGGGATTGCTGGCTGCTTTAACGGGACAGCCAGATATCATTTGTACGGTTTCCGATGCTATCACAACCGTTCCTCGACTTTTGTTAACTCGGGAAGATGGTTGCGGCAAAGCGTTGTATCATGATGCCGCTAGTAACCAACACAAAAGGAGCTTCTAATGTCCTGGACGAAGGAAATGCCCGCAAACCCGGTAGTTGCGGTTGCAGGCGCCACGGGCGCCGTCGGCAACGAATTCCTTGAGGTCTTGCACGATCTCGATTTCCCTGCAAGTGAGATTCGCGCGCTTGCCTCCAAGCGCTCTGCGGGCAAGAAGCTTCCGTTCAAGGGCTGCGGCCAGGTTCCCGCCGGCGAGCTTACCGTGCAGGAGATGACCCCCGAATCGTTCCAGGGCGTCGACATCGCCCTGTTCAGCGCAGGTGCTGGCGTTTCCAAGGAAATGCGCCAGGCCGTAGTGGATGCCGGCGCGGTGATGATCGACAACTCCAGCGCCTTCCGCATGGAAGAAGACGTGCCCCTGGTGGTGCCCGAGGTTAACCCGCAGGACATCAGCTGGCACAGCGGCGTTATCGCCAACCCCAACTGCTCTACCATCCAGATGGTGGTTGCCCTGCATGCGCTCGAGCAGGTTGCGCCCCTGAAGCGCGTGGTTGTTTCCACCTACCAGGCCGCTTCCGGCGCTGGTGTTGCCGCCATGAACGAGCTGTTCGACCAGACGCGCGACTACCTGGACGGCAAGCCGTTCGAGCCTAAGGCCTTCAGCGACCAGATCGCCTTCAACATCATTCCCCATATCGATGTGTTCCTGGAAGACGATTCCACCAAGGAAGAGTGGAAGATGGTCGTGGAAACCAAGAAGATCATGGGCCACCCCGAGCTGGGCGTTGCCGCCAACTGCGCGCGCGTTCCCGTTCTGCGTTGCCATGCCGAGTACGTGAATGCCGAATTCGACGGTCCTATTTCGCCCGAACAGGCTCGTGCCGCCTTCGAGGCCGCGCAGGGCATTACCCTGAACGACAAGCCGGCCGAAAACGGCTATCCGATGCCTGGCTTGCTGGCTGGTTGCGACGATGTGTACGTCGGCCGCGTTCGCAAGGATGCCAGCGTGGAAAACGGCATCTCGTTCTGGTGCGTTGAAGACCAGATCCGCAAGGGTGCAGCCCTGAACGCCGTTCAGATTGCCCAACTGCTGCTTCCCTAGTTTCATTTGAAACAGGTTCATATGGAGACGGGCGGGAGATAGCGATTCTCCCGCTCGTCTTTTCGTTTGGCTGCCTTCGTTGGGTTATCATAGCCAAGATTTAGTAGGCCCTGCCGCAGAGCAGGGATTTTTTGTGCTTGGCGCTGGGCTTCTATCTTGCGGCCCTCCGCCACGAAGATCGGATCTGTTTATATGTCTTTTGATGATGCGCAGGGCGAAGCCCCTGCATTTGCCGAGCTTGGTCTTGGCAGCAAGGTCATGGCCGCGGTGGCCGACCTTGGCTACGATGCGCCCACCCCCGTTCAGGCTGGGGCGATTCCTGCGGTTTTGGCTGGCCGCGATGTGCTGGCTGCCGCCCAAACGGGCACGGGCAAAACGGCAGCGTTCTTGCTGCCGTCGCTGAACAACCTTCCGCATGCCAACAGGCGCCGTGTGCGCGGCAAGGGCAACGGCGAAGGGCCCTTCATGCTGGTGGTAACCCCCACCCGCGAGCTCGCCCAACAGATAGAGGAGGTGTGCCGCACCGTTTCCAAGCATACGGGCCATACCTCGGTTACCGTGGTGGGCGGCGTGGGCTACAACCCCCAGCGCAATGCCCTGAAGCAGGGATGCGACGTGCTTATCGCAACCCCCGGCCGACTGATAGACCTTATGGAACAGGGCGCTGCTTCCCTGGATCAGGTTAAGGTGCTGGTGCTCGATGAGGCCGACCGCATGCTGGACATGGGCTTTCTGCCTGCCATCCGCACCATAGTTGCCGCAACGCCCGAGAAAAGGCAGACCCTGCTGTTCTCTGCCACGCTCGACGAGGGCGCCGTTGGCTCCATCACCAACTTGGTGAACGATCCCGAGCGCATCGAGATTGCCCCGGCCACCTCTACCGCTGAAACGGTAGACCAGTACGTGCTGCCCGTTTCTTTGGAAGCGAAGAACGCCGCGTTGGCCCAGATACTGAAGAAGGCCGGCACGCAGCGCGTTATCGTGTTCACGCGCACGAAGCATCGTGCCGATGCCTGCCGCAAGCGCTTGACGCGTGCCGATATCTCGTGCGCGGCCATCCATGGCGATCGTTCGCAGGCCCAGCGCGAGCG
>CAVDWN010000194.1:0-3200 GCA_963612535.1 Sphaerochaetaceae bacterium | reverse complement strand
GGCACCTCGGGAAAACGGGAGAAATCAACCTCGTGGCGCAACCATGAGGGAACATACGCCAACGAAACCTCTTCCCCGCCGCTCGATATCCGCTCGTAGCAGGTTTTCAGATAAGGTTCGAGGGCAGAGAGCATGCTGCGGCGCAACTGATACAGCTGGGACCCGACGGTTGCCAATATGTCGTTGATACTCTGCAGATACAGGTTCGAACCGTCTTCCTTCAGGTAGCGGTTCTTCTGACGCAGAACCTTCTCGTAATCTTTCCTAACCGTCTGGTAATTCGCGCTGAGCTGCGAACCCAAGTGATCGGCTTGGGCGCGGCGCACCGACTGGCCGCCTTTCACCAACTGCAGATCATCAGGGGAAAACATCACCGAGGGCAAAAGCCCGCGCAGATCCCGAGGGCGTTTCTTCTTTCCATTCAACCGATACTCGCGAGCATCGTGTTTCACGTGAAACTCCAACGAAAGCTGACGCCCATCGCCGCAAAGATCGACGGCGAACAGCCCAGAGCTTGCGCCTTCGCGCACAAGAAGAGCGGGCGTTGGATTCCTAAACGAGGCGATAGCGGTAACAAGCTGAAGCCCTTCGAGCATATTGGTTTTGCCAACGGCGTTCGGCCCGACGAAAACCGTAAGGCCACCGATGTCGTTCAGCTCGAATGAACGGTATGAGCGGAAGTCCCTGCAAGACAGGCGCTCGATTCGCAACCCCACTTCTAACCGCCAGAATTCGGCTACACGCGCACGGGCATGATGAGGTACAGGAAGTTTTCACCTTCGGCGCGCAATATGCCCGGTTTCATGGATCCGAACAGATCGAGATGGACGGCATCGGTCTCGATGGAATTCAAGCCGTCGAGCATGAATGAGAAATTGAAGGCGATATCAACCGATTCGCCTTGAACCCCGCAGATAAGGTTCTCCTGGGCATTGCCGATGTCCTGAGAGTTCGCAATAAGCGTGACGACCCCAGAATCAGCATCAACGCGGACTTGAACAGGGGAAACTTTATTGCTCATCAACGAAACACGGCGAACCGCATCGGTAAGGGCGTGCGTGGAAAGCGTTGCCCGGGTGGTAAACCCATCGGCAATCAGCTGCTTGTAGTTCGGGAACGTTCCCTCGATGCGGCGGTTGACGAACGTCACGTCGCGATAGGAGACGATGATCTGATTGTCGTTCAAAGCCAACGTGATGGGATCGGCGGACTGCGGCAAGGAAGCGATGTCCTGCAGGAAGCTGCCGGAAATAACCGCCTCGAATTCTTCGGGGCACGGTGCCTCCAGCTCCGTTTCGGCAACCGCAAGGCGGTAGGAGTCGGTGGCAACCATCTTCAGCGACGACCCCACGCAGGAAACAAGAACACCGGTAAGCACCACGCGCGTTTCATCATGGGATACCACCTTGGCAGTGCGCTTGACCATCGAAGAAAAGGCCTTGAACGGGAATTGCGCTTCTTGATCAGCTTCGATCTCGGGGAATGCAGGGAAATCGAGCGGGTTCAGGGCTTTAACCGAGAACGTCGTGGTATCGCAGAACACCGATGCATTCGAATCGTCGGCCTCGACGCGAACAGCCATGTCCGGCAGGGTTTTCACGATATCGAGGAACAGCTTTGCGGGAACCACGGTTTCGCCCGGCTCTTCAACCATCGCGAAGCAGGTCACCCGGATCGAGAGCTCAAGGTCGGTGGTCTGAAGGGTGATTCGGCCCTCCTCGGCTTTTATGAACACACCCGCAAGGATAGGAAGCGTTGACCGAGTGGAAGAACCTTTAGCCACTACCGATAGCGCATTCTGCAATTCGGATTGGTTAACGCTGAATTTCATACGTGCTCCTTTGCGGACGGTTCGTACCCAAGTATGATACCGAATCTTCTTGCAGCTTCCAGCATGGCCTGGAGCTGTGATTTCGCACCTGGATTTTTCCAGGTGCCTATTTCTCTATCTCTATTTAAATACTTAGTCGTAATGGTAATAAGGGCATTTGATTTGTTGATAATTTTCAAATACCCAGATCATCGGCTAGAAATTATTGCTTTTGGCAGTGTTGATAACCTGGCGGGAAATCCACATGGATAACGTGGGGAAAACTCTATCGACATCATTGCGGGGATATCCTCAGGGTTATCCAGAAGATATCAACACGGTATCGAGCGGCCTAATACTGCTGAATGCGGATTTTCTCCCTAATTGCCTCAAGCTCTTCGCGAAGATTGCGGTCTTCCTGCAGGCGGTCGGCAACCATATCGCATGAATGCATTACCGTGCTGTGGTCTCGGTTGAATGCCTCCCCAATGTTCTTCAAGGTGGTTTCAGAGAGCTCCCTGCACAGATAGATGGCAACTTGCCGCGTTCGCGCGATGTCCCGCTTGCGTGTTGATCCAACCAGGTCTTTGTGTGCAACCCCGTAGAAATCCTCAACCGCGCCCTGCACCATATCGATGGTGATGCGCCTTTTGCCGCCACCAAGGAAGTGGTTGCCCAGAAGTTCCTTTATCTGGGTTTCGGAAAGCCCTTCTTCCCCGCTCATCTTTATAGCGAAGATGACATTGGTAACCGCGCTCTTCAGCTCGCGGATGTTGGAGCTGGAATTCTCTACGATGTAGTCGAGCACCTTGTCGGGGATATCCAGCGATATTCCTTCACGTGTGCGGTAGTGCTTCACGAACCCCTTGATGATGTTGCGCTTGGTTTCGTCGTCGGGTGGTTGGATGTCGATCGTTGCACCCGAGTTGAAACGCGAGACGTATCGTTCGTCGAGGTCGATGTTACGTGGTGCGCGGTCGGCGCTGAAGACGAACTGCTTGCCCTTCGGGATCATGGAGTTGAAGATCCTGAACAGGGCATTCAACGTTCCCGGCTTGCTTTGCAGCCCTTGGATATCGTCTATCAGCAGCACGTCTGCCTGCTGGAAGAAGCTCTCGAAGTTCTTGAAGCTCTGCTTATCGACGCTTTTTTCGATAGCTGCTTCCGAATATTTGTTCACCAGCTCCATCGAGTCGATGTAACAGACGTTCAGGTTCGGGTACTGCTCTAGGATGTAGTTCCTGATAGCGCACATGAGATGCGTTTTACCGACGCCCGAACGTCCGTATATGAACAGGGGGTTCAATTCGGATGCGCTTGGTCGTTCCGCCACTTCAAGCGCCATGTTGTAGGCCATGCGGTTCGATTCCCCGATAACGAAGGAATCGAA
>CAVDWN010000193.1:0-3214 GCA_963612535.1 Sphaerochaetaceae bacterium | reverse complement strand
TGGGGCGGCGGCCACGGAATGGGCACGGCCCTGTTCTGGGATTACTGCAAGGACAAGACCATCAGCCCCTTCGATCCGGGCAATGTGGTAACCATCTGCTCCAGCCCGCTTTCCGGCACCCCGGTGCCGGCGGGTGCCGCCCGCGTGGAGATACAGGGAATCGGCTCGTTCGCCGACCCGGAATGGTTCACCCGCTCCAACATGGGCGGCCGCATTGCGGAATCCATGAAGACGGCCGGCTTCGACGCCACGGTCATCACCGGTGCCGCCGACGGCCCGGTGTGGGTGGAAGTGCAGAACGAGAAGGTCATCTTCCACGACGCCGATGACCTGTGGGGCATGTGGACCGACGAGACGCAAGAGGCCATTTGGGACAAGGTGCTGGACGGCACCCCCGATGGCGAATGGTTCGAGCTGAACGGCACGCGCGATGCGGGCCGCAGCACGCAGAAGCCGGCCGTTATCTGCATCGGCCCGGCGTCCGAGAACCTTGCCCGCAGCGGCACCATCACTACCGACGGCGCGCACCAGGCGGGGCAGAGCGGCCTGGGCGCCGTATGGGGTTCCAAGAAACTGAAGGCCATCAGCTTCTTCGGCACGAAGAGCATTCCCGTTGCCGACCCGGCGGCGTTGCTTGACCTGCGCATGGAGTACCAGCGCCGGTTCGTGTACAAGGTGGACAACCCCTCCTATGAGCAGCCCGACCCCGCCGGCACCACCTACGACGCGCGCATCTTCGGCACGGTAACGCGCCAGCCCGGTTCGGGCGGTGCGCATTGGACCTCGCGCGACATGCTGGCGCGCCCCTACGGCTGCCCCGGCTGCACCCGCAACTGCCGCCACAACTTCGACGACGGCTTCGCCAACGGCACCATGTGCGCGGCATCCATGTACTACCTCACGGCCGACAAGAAAGAGGACATGATCTACGCCGCCGGCCTGCTGAACAAGCTGGGCATCAACGGCTTCGACCGCGGCTTCCTGGACTATCTGCGCAGTCTGTACAAGATGGGCATCCTGGGCCCCGGCAAGCAGATCGACACCGACATCCCCTTCGACAAGTACGGAACACGCGAGTTCATCGAGGAATTCCTGTTCTCCATCGCCTACCGCAAGGGCTTAGGCGACGTGATGGCGGAAGGCCCCGCGCGCGCCGTGAAGGCCTGGGGCCGTTGGGAAGAGGACACGAAGACCGGCCTGTTCCCCTACCCGCAGTGGAACTACTACCAGCATTACGACCCGCGCCTGGAAGTGGAATGGAGCTACGGTTCCATCTTCACCGACCGCGACATCAACGAGCACGGCATCAACGCGCACGTGCACTGGATGCCCTATATCTGCAACCTTTCCAAGATCGACTACCTCATTCCGGCCGATGAGCTGGTGCAGCGCTTGGCGGCATCCACCGGCCTTGACCCCATGGGCTTCAACTACAGCGCCGAGGGCATCTACTCCGACGAGAAGCTGAAGACCGTTTCGTGGCTGCGCCATTACGGCAGGTTCTGGCTTTCCTCCATGGGCCTGTGCGATTCGGTTTGGCCCACGCTGGTGAACTACAACGACCCGAATTGGGACACCACCGGCGCCACGCCCGACTTCGAGCCGCGCATGTACAAGGCGGTTACCGGCCTTGACATCACGTTCGAGGAAAGCCTGGAAATGGGCCGCAAGATTTTGATGATGGACCGCGCGGTGTGGTACCTGCAGGGCCGCACGCGCGAAATGGAGCAGTTCGCCGATTACGTCTACGAGGTGCCCACGAAGTCTTCCTACCCGCTTACCGTGTACGAAAACGGCGAGTGGAAGTTCGACGACTGCATCGGCCGCACGCTGGACAGGGACAAGTTCGAGGACGTGAAGACCCGCTTCTACACGCTGGAAGGCTGGGATCCGCAGGGCGGCTGGCCCACGCGGGCCTCGCTCGAGGCGTTCGACCTGGGCTACGTTGCCGATGAGCTTTCCGCCAACGGGGTGAAAGTGGGGTAGTGCCATGGATTCGATAGAGAACTCGTACGGCCTGGCCACGCCTGAAGAGCTGGCGAACCTCGGCGGCTTCGACACGCCCAGCGCGCCCGAGGCCAAGCGCCTGCTGCGCGAAGTTGGCTGGGGCGAGCAGCTCGAGGTGCTGGACGTGAACGCTGCGGCGGGGGAGAGCCCCCTTCATCTGTACAGCCTGAAGGAGGCAGCCAAGTTCTTCCGCTTCGGAACGGCGGGCCTGGGCTTCACCACGGGCGGAAGCGGCTCGGTAAGCTGGGCGGAAGCCGATCAGCTGCTGGACTGGGTGGAGCGCATCATCGGCGACACCTCCCTGGCAGCGGTGCTGCGCGAGCGGTTCGGCAACCAGGATTCGTACCATGGCGTGGTGAAGTCGGCCTCGCGCCTGATAGACCTGCGCTATACGCAGCTCTCCCTTCTTGCCGAAGGGGCCTAAGCGCCATGGACGGCTATTGGCAACAACGACGGAACGAATTCCCTGCCCTGGCTGGCGGGGAATTCGTCTACTTGGACAACGCGGCCACCACGCAGGTTCCCGAGTGCGTGCTGGAAGCGGTGTGCGGCTACTACCGTGCCGGGGCGGCCAACCCCGCGCGGGGGCTGTACCGTGCGTCCGTTGCGGCGATGGACGCGTTCGAGCAGGCGCGCGCTTCGGTTGCCGCATTCCTGGGCACAGGTGCGGAAGAGATCGCCTTCACGCGGAATGCCACCGAGGCATTGAACCTGGTTGCCGCTGCTTGGGCGGCCCAGCGCTTGGGCCCGGGCGATGCGGTAGTGGTTACCGCAGCCGAGCATCACAGCAACCTGCTTCCCTGGCAGCGGGTGTGCGTCAAGACGGGGGCAGCGCTTCGGGTTTTGGGGCTGGATGAACAGGGGCGCCTTGATGAAGATGCCCTGGTCTGTGCCCTTGACTGTTCGGCGAAAATCCTGGCCATGCCCCATGTATCCAACGTGCTTGGTACGGTATTTCCCGTGGCGAAAGCGGTGGAGCTTGCACATTCCGCAGGCGCTGCGGTGGTGTTGGACTGCGCGCAAAGCGCAGGGCATATCCCCATCAACCTGCACGGGTTGGGCGTGGATTTCGCGGCGTTTTCCGGCCATAAGATGTACGCACCCGAGGGCATCGGCGCGCTGTATGTGCGCCAGGAGCTGCTGGGCCAGGTTGACCCGTTCCTGTTGGGCGGCGGCATGGTCGGCTCGGTGTGGGAGCAGCGCTCCA
>CAVDWN010000192.1:0-3230 GCA_963612535.1 Sphaerochaetaceae bacterium | reverse complement strand
GCCATCGCGGCTCTTACTGGCAAGCCCGTTGCAGACAAGGTCCCTGTTGCGGATATATCTTCCCGCCTGGTAAAGGGCGGCGGGCTTATCCCTGAAGACGAGGTTGCCGCATCGAGCGTTCGTTTCGAGGAGAATCCTCAGCCGAAGCAGCGCAAGTCCAAGCCAAGCTACCTTTCAAGGGAAATGGTTTCAGCCACCCTGGACGAAGAGCCAGCAGCAGCGGAACCTGAGCCTTCTCCCGAACCTCCAGTTGACGAGGTTTCCGTGGAACAGGCGCCCGCCGCTGTGGAGGATTCCGCATCGGCTGCAGAGGAATCCGCTGCTCGACCCTTCGAGCGTCCGGTTCCTGCGGCGCTTAACAGCACCGCTTTCTCGTTCTCCAAGCCAAGTGGCGGCACTCCTTCCTGGGCGAAGGCTGCGCGTGAGAAGGCGCGAGCCAACAAGCCCGAAGCGGCTGAGCCCAAGGTTGGGCGTTCGCGCTACGCAGACACTGTAGCGGCTCAGATTGTTGAGCAGCAGGTGGCCAGCGATCGTTCGGCTAATCGCTATGCGGCCGATTCTGCGCAGGGGGTTGCGGTAGATGCCGACCTCTCATCGAGGTTGAACGCCCTTCGCGACGAGATAGAGTCGGTCGATGCCCCTCACTTCGCGGCACCTGCCGCGGCTGAGCCGGAGGCTGTCGGTTCGGAGCCGACGTCTGCAGAGCATGAAACCTATGCACCCTCCAATGAGCAGGCGGAGCTTGAACCTGAGATATCTGCGCCATCGGAGGCCGCACGTGTTTCACGTGAAACAGCAAGTGAGCCTGTGGAGCATGTGGACAACATTGAAGCCCAGGAAACCCCGAGGGTTCCAGCAGGGCCAGTAGCAGCCATCCGTAACGAATCTGCTCGTGTGGCAAGCGGCCGTGCTCTTGACCAGGATGCCATCGAGGAAGTGGTGGAGCATTCGGCCGAGCGCAACGAGGCACTCCGCAAACCTACCGTACGCAAATCCGCAAGCAAGCCGCATAAGATTCACCGCATAGCAGAAGACCTGCATGCTGCCCGCGAAGCAGAACGCACTGCCTTCGATGTGCATGAGAAGAACGAGGTAGCGGAAAGCACGTCGGCTTCCTCCACTTCGCCAATGGACGCAATTCAGGGTGCGGACGATTCGCTGGAGGCAACAGGTGAGATGCCTGTTTCGCCTGCATACGCTGATGAGCCATATGGCCAGTCCGATTATGATGAGGCTGCAGAGTACATCGATGCGATGCCGTATGACGAAGAGCCGGTAGATGAACAGCCTGCTCAGCAGCCGGTATCTTTCTTTGATAGGACGAAGCAGGCCGGCGAACGTATGCAGAATGCATTCGCCTCAAAGCTCAAATCGGTGCGGAAGCCATCCTTCCTGCGAAAAGAACAGCCATCTGTCGATGAAGCGGCAGCTTTTGGCCAGCAGTACCAGGAAGAGTATGTAGAGGAACCCGCAAACTCCTATGAGCCAGTGGAAGAGCAATTCGAGGAAGAGCCTTTTGCACCTGGCGAAACCGCGGCAGTTGCGCCGGTGGATGTCTCCCAATACATCGACAACGAAGAGCTCGAAGACGAAAAATTCGTTCCGATTAGGCGTATCAACGACATACCCGAGTCTTCTGTGCCGCCAATGGGTTACGAGGAAGGCCTCAACGCCCAATATGCTTATGAACCTGAGGTTGATCAAGGTGGCTACAACGGCTACGTGACGGAAGGCGATTTTGCTGAAGGGTCTTATTACGCAGGAAACGACCAGCAAGGCTATCAGGATGCTCAGCCTGCGGCATCGCCTATTGTGGGGATGGAGGAAATGCTGCCGGTGCCTACCGCCAACGAGGTGGCTGCCGCCCCGAAGCGCCAGGTGATAGTTCTGCCCGAGGTAAGCAGCAGCCGTTCTGTAGACGAGGACAGCTCTCGTCAGCGTGCCCCTATGGCGGATTCCGCCATCAGCACCCAAGCTGGTGCTCGTTCCCTGTTGTCCAACATGTTGCCTGGTATTGAGGCGGATAATTCCCTGGATGCTGCCCCGAAGAAGATTGAGCTCAATCTTCCTTCTTTGGGAAATACCGGCTCCCAGCAGGCAGTTTCCACTACTGGTTCGTTCTCTACTGTGGGAGGGACCGGCTCCTTTGCCCCAGTTGGCGATGAACTGGTTTCCGATATCGATCCGGAAGAGCGCTATGTGGAAGACGCCGATGACTCTGCCTACGATGAGGACTACACCGAAAACGGTGCATTTGCTGGAACGGGGTATGTAGAGATGCCTAAGTCCCGTGCTGGACGCCTATTCGGCCGCTTCCGCAAGAAGAACAAGGGCAACCACGAGACCTCGGTCAATGAATGGGTAGATGTTGACGAGAACTACAATGCCCGCAGTGTTGGCAAGGCCCGCGGAGATTGGTCCAGCTTCCAGGAAGGGAATGACCAGCAGAATGGCAATGGCCGCGACTGGAACGGCGGTGCATTCTCGTTGGATCGCCTTCGTAAGGGCCAACAGCCTGCCGCCGAAACCGCCGATATGCAAGGTGATGGCTATATGGAAACGAATCCGGCCGTTCGCATAGACGGCGATAGCCAGACTGCCGAGCAGATCAATCATGAGCTTAAGAAGCTTCAGGAATTCCGTCATCCCGACATCGATACCGAGGTTTGGTTCGTTGCCTTGGGTGCCGAGCATTACTCGCATTCTGGCATGAATGCGTTCCTGGACGAGCATGCTGATGAGCTGCGTGGCGCCGTTATAGTCAACCTTGAGGCATTGGGGGCAGGCACGCTTTCCTGTATCGAGGAAGAGGGCGCCTATCGTCCGTTCAAGGCTTCTTCCCGCCTGAAGCGCGTGCTTCGTCAGGCGGCCGAAAAATCGGGGGTTCGCTATAGCGTTGATAAGATCGTTTCACGTGAAACACCCGCTTCTGTAGCGATGTCTCGCGGTGTGCATGCCATCACGCTTGCTGGTATGGGTGAAGGAAATACCGCTCTCTATTCTGCAGATAACGATATTTTCGAAAATGTGAACGAAAAGGCTTTAAATGATGCCGCCAAGTTCACCATGTCGTTCTTGAAGAGCTTCTAGGGTTCTGAGCGAAGCAAATCCAACAACACAAACGTAAACTAAGAAGGCCGCGATATGCGGCCTTCTTGGTTGATGCGATCAGAGCTGTGTTACAGCGACAGATCGATGCTGGAAAGGGTTCGCTTAAGGGTTTCTGCAGA
>CAVDWN010000191.1:0-3245 GCA_963612535.1 Sphaerochaetaceae bacterium | reverse complement strand
CCTGTCGCAAGCTCGGATTCCCCGGGTGCCGAAACGGAAACGGCTGTCGAATCCCGCTAGCGTTGCGCGTCGCGCTTTCCTATCCTATCTAACAACCAGCAACCACCCTGCGCTCTGCAGGTTCGAAAGGATACCCAATGCCCAGCTTCATCCAGCATCTTGCCCACACCACACGAAGCAACCGCCGTTTCCGCGAGAACTTCCCGGTAACCCCGAAGCTTATGGAGCAGTGGGTAGACAACACCCGCTACACCGCCAGCACCAAGAACCTTCAGCCGCTGAAGTACCGCGTGGTGTCCGACCGCGAAACGAACGCGAAGGTGTTCGAGACGCTTGCCTGGGCAGGCTATCTAACCGATTGGGACGGCCCCGAGCCGGGCGAGCGCCCCACCGGCTACATCGTTATGGCGGTGGACACCGACCTGTGCAGCCCCCAGGCGTGCCAGATCGATGTGGGCATCTGCGCGCAGACCATCATGCTCGCCGCTACCGAGGAAGGCTTTGGCGGCTGCATGATCATGTCGTTCAAGAAGGCCCAGCTCAAGCAGATACTCGATATGCCGGAAAACCTGGAGCCTGTTCTGGTTCTGGCTCTGGGACGCCCCATCGAGGACATCCGTGTGGTGGAGATGAAAGACGGCGACGTGAAGTACTACCGCGACGAGAGCAAGGTGCACTACGTGCCCAAGCGCTCGCTTGAAGAGATCTTGTTCTAGCCATGAAGAAATCCGAGGCCCTGAAAACGCTGGGACTTGCCGATGGCGCCACCGATGAAGAGGTGAAGAAGGCCCACCGCAAGCTGGTTATAGAGAACCATCCCGACAAGTTCGGTCAGGATGCGGCTGCCCGCGCGCAGGCCGAGGAAAAGACCAAGCTCATCAACGAGGCGCGCGATGTGCTCCTGAACCGTTCGTGGGACCCGGAGTACAGCACGCAGGGCACGCCGTACGGGGCGCCTTTCTCGTACAACCCCTATACCGCAACGCACCCCGGCACGGGCCAAGCTGGCCAAGCCAACCCCTTCGAGGGCTGGCCGTTCGGCTCGGAAACGTTTGTGTGGACCAGCTGGGATGAAAACGGCAACAAGACCACGTACACCTCTACCGGTGGCAATCCGTTTGCGGGCGGCTTCAACGGGTCGAACCCCTTCGCTTGGACCGACCCGTTCAAGGCGGGCGCTTCGGGCGGCTCCGGTGGGGCAGGGGCTTCGCCGTTTGGCTCGTCTTCTTTTGCGGAGGCTGTGTTCAACTCGTTCTTCCCCGAGCCGCCTTCGCCCGAGCAGCTTCTGAAGGAAGCGAAGGCCGATCTCAAGCTCGATGCCGAGCTTATCGCGGTCAAGCTTGTTATCCTTGCGCTGTCGTTCCTGATCAGCGCGCCGGCCACGGGCTTGTACCTGTACACGCTCATCTCCATCGGGCAGGGCATTTGGAAGCGCCTGAGCTTCCTTTCGCTGATATTCCTGGTGCCCTTTGCCATGCTTGCGGTTATCTTCACGCCCAGCGGCGATGCGGCCATCGGCATCATTGCGCTGTTGGTGTTCGTCTGCGCAGTGGGCTTCGATGTCTCGAACGTGGTGCGCCATGCCAAGCGCATCCGCGAGCTGAAGAAGACCGTCGGGTAAGCACGCCCTGCTTCATTTCTGGGCCGGCTGCGCTATTCGTTTGCGCGGGCTGCCTCGGGGCCCCGGCTCCTTGTTCGGCGATCGCCTCAGCGCTCCAGGGCACCTGCTTCACGCTGGGCAGGCACTCGCCTTGGCACCCATCGGCTCCCGTTCACCCTTGCGTGCGATGCTATACTGAAGGGCATCGCTAAAAGCAAGCAGTGAAGGAGAGAACATGCCACGTCCCATGACCATGGCAGAGAAGATCCTCGCGGCACACGCGGGGCTCGAAGAAGTGGTTCCTGGCCAGCTGATCGAGTGCAACCTCGACCTGGTACTTTCCAACGACGTTACCGCACCGGTGGCCATCAAGGAGTTCAAGAAGATCGGGGTGGAAAAGGTCTTCGACCCGACGAAGATCGCGCTCGTTCCCGACCATTACGTTCCCAACAAGGACATCAAGAGCGCCGAGCAGGCCAAGATGACGCGCGATTTCGCCCGCGAGCAGGGCATCACGCATTATTACGAAGTTGGCTGCATGGGCGTTGAGCATGCGCTTCTTCCCGAGCAGGGCGTTGTGGGCGCAGGCGACCTTATCATCGGCGCCGACAGCCACACCTGCACCTATGGTGCGCTGGGCGCATTTTCCACCGGCGTGGGCTCTACCGATGCTGCGGTGGGCTACGCCACGGGCAAGGCATGGTTCAAGGTTCCCGAGAGCCTTCTGTTCAACATCGAAGGCGAGCTTCGCCCGGGCGTTACCGGCAAGGACATCATCCTGCACATCATCGGCATGATCGGCGTTGACGGCGCGCTTTACCAGGCCATGGAGTTCCGCGGCAGCGCCATCGAGAGCCTGTGCATGGACGAGCGCCTCTCCATTTCCAACATGGCAATCGAGGCAGGCGGCAAGGCCGGCCTTATCCCGGTAGACGACGTTACGCGCGAGTACATGAACGGCCGCACCGAGCGCCCCTATACCGAGTACCACTCCGACCCCGATGCGGTTTATGCCAAGGTGTACAACATCGATGCGCAGGACATCGTTCCCACGGTTGCCTTCCCGCACCTGCCCTCCAACACCCGCCCTGCATCCGAGGCTCGCGACATCGTTATCCAGCAGTCCGTCATCGGCTCCTGCACTAACGGCCGCATCGAGGATATGCGCCAGGCGGCAGCCGTGCTGAAGGGCCATAAGGTTCACAAGGACGTGCGCTGCATCATCATCCCGGCAACCCAGCAGGTGTACCGTCAGTGCATCCATGAGGGCCTGATGGACATCTTCCTGGACGCCAACTGCGCGGTTTCCACGCCCACCTGCGGCCCTTGCCTGGGCGGCTACATGGGCATCCTCGCGGCAGGCGAGCGCTCCATTGCTACCACCAACCGCAATTTCGTCGGCCGCATGGGCGACCCCACCAGCGAGGTGTACCTTTCCTCGCCCTCCGTCGCTGCTGCCAGCGCGGTTCTGGGCCACATCGGCTTGCCCGAAGATCTTGATTAATTAGGAGAAGCGAATGCAATATCAGGGAACTGTTCATCGCTACGGCCGCGACATCGACACCGACGTCATCATCCCGGCGCGTTACCTCACCACCTCCGAGCCCTCCGAGCTTGCCAAGCACTGCCTGGAAGACTTGGACGT
>CAVDWN010000190.1:0-3251 GCA_963612535.1 Sphaerochaetaceae bacterium | reverse complement strand
CTACTTCTTCTTTATCTGGCTGGGGTGGAACTTGAAGAAGTCGGTGCGGGGCGGCAGGTCGCGCACGCGATGGCGGCGCTGGTCTAGCTCGTTGGCGCTGCACAGCTCTTCCATGCTGTCGAAGTCGTAGTTCCAGCTGAAGAACTCGCCGAAGTCGAAGTTCATGTAGTCGCAGATGCGCTCGGTGCCCGCCGGCACCACGGGGTGCATCAGCAGCGTGGCGATGCGCAGCAGGTAGAACGAATCTACCAGCACCTGGCGACGCGCCTCTTCATCCCCGTTGGCCTCAGCCTCGCGGATGCCGCTGGACCAATGCTTGTTGGCGTAGCGGATGAATTCATCCATCAGCGGCATGATGGAGTGCAAATCTACGTGGTACATCAGGCTTTCGTACTTGCACATGGTTTTGTACACGCGGCTAAGCACTTCGGGGCTTACCGCGCCTAGGGGCATGTAGCCTTCGAAGCTCTTCGCCGCCTCGTAGAAGCAGCTGCGTGCCAGGCGGTTGAACACCTTGGTAAGCAGCGCGCCTTCCTTCAGCACCGGGTCGGCCACGCGCGGGTCTTCGCGCTTTTGCGGGTCGGCCTCGAAGATCTTGGGCTTGAAGCCAACCGACTTCTGGTCTAGCGCCAGCGCCAGGAAGTGGGCGCGCAGCTGCTCGGCGGTGTAGTGGTTCAGCAGCTCGTCGGCCGTGGGCGGCTTCACCGCGCCAGAGGAAGAGGCCTTCTTGTCGCCGAACAGGATGTGATGGTTGGCGATGAGCTTCGTCTGCTGCAGTTCGCCCTGCGGCGCATCGGCCACCACGGGCTGGGTTTCCTGCAGCGCGGCGAACAACGCCGGCTGGGCCACGCCGTAGAAGTACAGGTTGTCCTGCCCGATGAACTGGTACACCGTTGCGTTCTTGTCGCACCAGAACGAGCGCCAGGCACCGCGCGCCAGGCCGCGCTCGTCGTTGCGCGCCATGGTGAACGAAAGCGGCGCCCACAGGCTTTCCGGCCAGCACCAAACGGTAAGGCCGTCCACGCCTTCCATCTGGGGCACGGGCACGCCCCACTCAACGTTGCCGGAAATGCGGAACGGCACCAGCGCCTTGCCCGTGCGGAAGCGGATGTTCGCCTCGGAAAGCACGGTACGCGCCTGGTCGCGGTCGTAGATGTTGTTGAACTCTATCTCGAAGCTCTGCTTGCCCTTTTCCGCATCGCGGTAGGTGTGCGCCGGCAGCTTTTCGGCCACCTTCAGGTACTCTTCGTGCAGTTCCACCTTGATGTAGATGATGGGCGGCACCAAAAATTCCTTGATGGTTTTGGTAACCACCGGGCGCGTGCACGGGTCGCCGGCGATGGAGTCCACGTAATCGCGCACCACGGGCGCCAGGCCGGGCAGGTCGAAGTACCAGTTGTTCACCTTGCGCATCTCGGGCACGGTGCCGGAAACGGACGATACGGGCTTTATAAGGTCTACCGGGTCGTACTGATGGCCCAGGTCGCATTCGTCGGCGTAGGCCTTTTCGCTCTTGCAGCCCTGCACGGGGCAATGGCCCACCACCTGGCGGCCGTTCAGGAACATGTGCTCCTGCGCGTCGTAGAACTGCAGCGTGCTTTCCAGGTGCAGGAAGCCCTTTTCGTGCAGGCGCTTCACGAACGCGGCGGAAATGGTGCGGTGCACTTCCCCGCAGTGGCCGATGCCGCTGCCCTCGTACACATCCAGGCTGATGTTGTACGCATCCAGCGTGGCCTTCTGGCGGTCGTGGTTGCGCTGCACGTAGTCTTGCAGCGTGCCTTCGAACGTGCCGGCCTCCACTTCCTTGCGGAAGCCCTCTTCGATGGGCGATCCGAAGCAGTCGGTGCCGGAAACGAACACCACGTTTTCCGCGCCGATGCGGTCGCGCAGGAAGCGGGCGTAGCAGTCGGCAGGCACGAACACGCCGCCTACATGGCCGAAGTGCAGCGACTTGTTGCCGTAGGGCATGCCGGCGGTAACCACCGCGCGCTTGGGCCAAACGATATGCTCTTTATTCTGCGATGGAGCCATTGCTCTCCAACTCCTTCAGGGCCGCCGCAAGCTGGTCGGCGGTAACGGTGGTTTTGCTTTCGGAAAGAAGATCCACAAGTGCGGAAAGGTCGCTGCTGGAGGTTTGCCGCAGCGTTACGGTTTCGCAGTTGGGGTACCCAGCCAGACTGGCCGCCTTCTGCACGGCGTCTTCCTTGGTGCCCACTTCATCGGCCAGGCCGTTTTCCACGGCTTCGACGCCGGTGAAGGTTAGGCCGGTTGCCAGGGCACGTACGGAATCTTCCGACATGCTGCGCCCGTTGGCAACGTTTTGGATGAACGTCTCGTTTATCTGGTTCACCTGGTTCTGGTAGTGCTCGCGCTCTTCATCGGTGAGCTTGCGCGTACCGTAGGTGGAATCCTTGCTGGAAGAAGACGTGATGTTCTCCACCGAGATGCCCAGCATCTGCAGCAGCTCCGAGTAGTCTACCAGCTGCAATGCGGTGCCGATGGCGCCGATGGAAGTGGTGCGGGCCACGTAGATGCAATCGGCCTGGCTGGAAATCTCGTAGGCGGCGCTGGCGTTGGTGGAAGCGCTGGAAACCACCACGGGCTTGCCCGTTTCCTGGCGGAACTCCTTCACGTAGGTTGCCATTTCCTCGCCCGCGGTGGCCACGCCGCCGCCGGAGTTCACGCGCAGCACCACGGCCTTTATGTGGCTGTTCTGGGCCGCTTCATCGAGCAGGGCCTTCAGCCCGTCGGGGCTGCAGGCGGTGCCGTCGTACTGGATGGTGCTGTCGATGTCGATAACTGCCACGGAATTGGAGGTTATCTCGGTGCTTGCCGTGGAGGTTTGGCCAACCGCGGTGTTCACCACCGAAACCGTGCAGCCCGCCATTATGGCCACCACCAGCACCACCATGGCGCAGATGATAAGCGGCTTGGCCAAGCGACCGGCCTTCTTGGGCGGCTGGGAATATGCAGGCTGCGGCGCAGTGCCAGGCTGGGGCGCGGCTGCGGGTTCGGCCGCCTGGGCCGCTGGCGCGGCAGGAGCGGCACCCGGCTGGGCAGAGCCGTACCCGCTGGGCGGCACAGGGCCGGCAGGGCGCGGATTGGTGTCTTCGGGCATGGGGCCTCCCTGCAGAACTGATAGGATTCGAAGCCCGCCTGGCGGGCTCGTGCAATTCCAGCATTATAAGGCAGAAAAAAGGACGCGCATCGCCATACGGCACGCGTCCAGAATGAACCCATCAAAGAGGGGC
>CAVDWN010000189.1:0-3255 GCA_963612535.1 Sphaerochaetaceae bacterium | reverse complement strand
AACATATTTAGCTCGAAAAAGGAGGCCGCATGACCACTGTCGACGATATGCAAGACGCCATCTTCGCTGAAGAGCAGGCTCATCTCTCGGAAACCTACGCCACCATCGAAGCCATGGAGCAAGGCGTTCTGGCACAGATGCGCAAAACCGCCCAACAGGCCGAGGAAGACAAGAAGAACATGGCCGACGAGCTGGCCTCCAACTTCGCCAGCGACGGCGAGAAGCAGGAAACGTACATCGAGTACGCCAACATGAACAGCGTCATCGATTCGTACAACCGCGCCCAGCGCGCCGCCGCCGACAAGCTCACCGCCATCCGCATCCTGAAGCCGCAGCCGTACTTCGCGAAGGTGGTTCTGCAGTACCGCGCCGGTGCCGAGCCCAAAGAGCTCTACATCGGCAACGCCGGCCTTTCCGACGAGAACTACCAGCGCCTGGTGGTGGACTGGCGCAGCCCCGTAGCCGAGGTGTACTACAACCAGGCCGACGGCCCCACCTCCTACGAGGCGAACGGCCGCACCATCAACGTGGACCTGAAGCTGCGCCGCCAGTTCGACATATCCCACGACAAGCTGAACGGCTGCTTCGACACCACCGTTGCCATCGAGGATAAGCTGCTGCTGGCCTCGCTTTCGCGCCAGCGCACCTCGCAGATGCAGGCCATCACCACCACCATCCAGAAAGAGCAAAACGTCGTCATCCGCCACGAAGACGTACCCGCCCTGCTGGTGAACGGCATCGCCGGCAGCGGCAAGACATCCGTGCTGCTGCAGCGCATCGCCTACCTGTTCTACCAGAAGCGCGAAAGCCTTGACCCTCGCGAGGTGTTCCTTGTCACGCCGAACCCGGTGTTCCGCACCTACATCGACCACGTTCTGCCCGACATGGGCGAGCGCAACCCCAACATCCTTACCTGGGCGGAATTCGCAAAGGGGCTTGTGCCCCCGGGGCGCGATTTCCCACAGACCGATACCAGCATGCAGCAGCTACAGCGCATCGACGAGGCAGTGAAGAGCCTGGAATTCCAGGACAAGGACTTCCGCGACATCAAGAGCCAGGGCACGGTGCTCATTTCCGCCCAGCAGATTGCCCGTGCGGCCGCCAAGTTCAAGAACGCGCCGGCCGGCCCGCACCGCATCACCCTTATCCGCGAAGAGCTTGAAACGCGCCTGAACAGCCGCCTTGGGCAGATGGCAGGAAGCTCCGCCGCGCAGGATGTGGTAAGCGAGCTGGACTACAACACCCAGCTCAGCGTGTTCGGCGAACCGGTGGTTATGGACACCGAGGAACAGGCGAAGAAGTACACGCTGAAGTTCCTTACCCAGCAGTACGAAAGCGCCTTCGAAGCCGTGCGCAACGACTACTGGCTGCGCGTGGACCGCATCGGCAAGCGCATCGCGGGCATCGAAGAGCTCACCTTCATGGAATGGCTGTACCTGAAAATCGCGCTTACCGGCATGGGCAACCCTTCTGCCAAGTACGTGATGATCGACGAGGTGCAAGACTATTCCGCTGCCCAGCTGGCCGTGCTGGCCCGCTACTTCCGCCGCGCGAACTTCCTGCTGCTAGGCGACGAGAACCAGGCCATCATGCCGCAAACCGCATCGTTTGCCGAGATCAAGCAGGTGTTCGAAAAGCTTCGCGGCCAGGTAAGCGAATGCCACCTTATGACCAGCTACCGTTCCACCCCCGCCATCACCGACCTGTTCGCCAAGCTGGCGGTTACCGCCGACGGCATGCAGATATCCTCCGTGCAGCGCGAGGACACCAAACCGGAAGTCATCGAATGCGCAAACGCCGGTGAATACGAACACGAGCTGCGCCGCGTGGCAGCCGAGCTCGCCAGCTTCGAAGGCACTGCAGCGCTGGTTGCCTTGGACGACGAAGCCGTGCAGCATACCGCTCAGCTGCTGGGAGAAAATGCCCCGCAGGTCGTTGACGGCAGCGCGGCGCTGCCCGATTCCGGCGCCATCTTGCTGGCGCTGCCGCTGGCCAAGGGCCTGGAGTTCGACCACGTGGTGGTGGTCGATGCCAGCAGCCAGGCGTTCCCCGAAAACGACCTTTCGCGCCGCCGCCTGTACACCGCTATCAGCCGCGCCACCAGCACCGTTACCGTGCTGAGCAACGGCCCGCTTTCCCCGCTGCTAAGATAGACGGGAAACACGGCCGTATGGCACACACAACAGAAACCAAAACAGGAGCATCCGTGAGCGAACCGAACAGCCAGAACCAAACGCAGCAGGGCTACATCGACGACGAGGCCCTGAAGCGCATGATGAAAGCCGCCGAGCCCACCTTCATGGAAAAGTACGGCTCGTGCCTGGTCACGTTCGTGCTCATCGCCATCAACGTGGTGGTGTTCGCCGTGGAAGCGGTGATGGCCGGCTTCACCATCGACATCGATGCGCGCACGCTGTACCAGATGGGGGCCATGTACGCCCCTGCCGTCCAGGGCCTGGCCGATGCGTACCGCTTCGTAACCCCCATGTTCCTGCACGTAGACCTTATGCACCTGCTGTTCAACATGGCGGCGCTCTACAGCGCCGGCGTTCTGCTGGAATACCTGCTGGGGCGCTGGAACTTCCTGCTGCTGTACTTCATCGCCGGCATCACCGGCAATGCCGTTTCGTTCGCAGCCGATGCGCTCACCGGATCCTATGCTGTTTCCGCCGGTGCTTCTACCAGCATCTTCGGCCTGTTCGTTGCCATCGCGCTGCTGGGTGTGCTGTCGAAGCAAAACCGCGAGTTCCTGGCCCAGTACAGCAAGGGCATGCTTTCCGTCATCGGCATCAACATCGCCTTCACGCTGCTGGTTCCCAGCATTTCCCTTAGCGGGCATTTGGGCGGCGCAATCGGCGGCCTTATTGCCATGTTCATGGTTCCCAGCAAGAACCTGCGCGTCCCCGCGCCCGTGCGCATCGTGGTTGCCCTAGCTTGGATAGCGGCGCTTGCGTACCTGGGCATCTACTTCGGGCTTGCTTCCTAGCGCAGACCGGGGAAAGCAATGGGCGCCTACCAAACCATAGAAGGCCGAGCCATCGGCGAGATTGAAGAGAAGAAGAGCCGCTTCATAGCGCAGCTTTGCCATGTTGAAACCGAGGAAGAGGCCCTGGCGTTCCTCGAGGAAATCCGCGCCGAGCACCGCATGGCACGGCACAACGTGTACGCCTACATCCTGCGCGGCGAAGGGGCCTCCGAGCGCATCCGCTATTCCGACGACGGCGAGCCGCAGAAAACCGCCGGCCTTCCCACCCT
>CAVDWN010000188.1:0-3263 GCA_963612535.1 Sphaerochaetaceae bacterium | reverse complement strand
GTGGGCTCGTCGCACAGCAGAAGGCCGGGGTTCTTCACCAGGGCGCGGCCGATGGCGCAGCGCTGCTGCTGGCCGCCGGAAACCTGACGCGGGAACTTCGAGCGGTGCTCCCACAGCCCCAGCGATTTCAGCAGGTCGTCGATGGGCAGCGGGTCTTTGCTCAGGTATTGGCACACCTCTATGTTCTCGCGGATGGTAAGGTCGGGCACCAGGTTGTAGAACTGGAACACGAAGCCCAGCTCGCGGCGGCGGTATTCGCCCAGCTGCTTCGCCGAAAGGGCGGTGAGCTCGGTTCCGGCTACTTCGATGGTGCCGCTATCTGCCGGCTCCAGTCCGCCGATAAGGTTCAGGAAGGTGGACTTGCCGCTGCCGGAAGGGCCCAGCAGCACGCAGATCTCGCCTTTGTTGATGGTGACGGAAAGGCTGTTCAGCACCGTGATGCGTGCCTCGTCTTCGCCGTAATGCTTGCAGAGGTTGTTCACTGCAAGGTAGGGTTCGCTGTTCGCGGGCATGGTTCCTCGCTTCAATGGTTTTGCGCAGATTGCGCGTGGTAGATGGTTAGACACAGCTAACTTTACTCCGAAGCGTTAACCACGGCAAACTTTTGGGAAGCGTTCTGGGCGCAGCCGGTAGGCAGGGCTTTGCGGTTCGTGTGGTGCGCCCTTCGCCCGCTTCGGCGCCCCGCTTACTCAAAAAATAGTTGAAGCCGGAATCGTTCGTTGGCGCGGGGTGGAAAATGGCCTTTGTCGAATACGCCCGTATGTGGCGAAAAAGGTTGGGAAAAATGGGCAAGATCCAAATAGGCAAGATGAGCGTGCGCAAGGTAAGCGCGGCAAGCATGGCGCTTTCGGTGGTGCTCAGCATCGCATGCGTGGTCTTGTTCGTCTACGGGCGCGCCCAGTTCGATGCCCTTAAATCTACCAATGAGGCCTATGTCGCTTGCGATGCCGCCGTAGGGGAACTGAAGGAAGCCTCCGATTACCTTACCGACCAGGTTCGATTGGCGGTGGTCACCGGCGACGATGCTTACGTGGCGAACTATTTCGAAGAGCTGAACACCTTGAAGCGGCGTGACGGCGCAGTAGATGCCTTGGGCTCTTACGACGGTAAGTCCACGGCCTTCGTTGCCCTGAAGGAAGCGCTGAACCGCTCGAACGCCCTTTCCTCAACAGAGATCTACGCCATGCGCCTGGGCCTTGAGGCTGCAGGCTCCGATGCATCGGGCTGGCCTTCCGAAGTTGCTTCGGTAAGTTTGTCCGAAGAAGACGCCGCCCTTTCGGCCGATGCGAAAAGCCATAAGGCGCAGCAGCTCGTTTTCGACGAAGACTACCAGGCGGCACGGCAGGAAATAGCCAACAGCGTTTCCCAGGCTTCTGCCGAGATCCTTCTAGATACCCAGAACAAGGCCAACCATGCCTCGGATGTGTTCTCCGATGTCTATTTCAAGATAGAGCTGATCATGGCGGTGTTCATCGTGCTGACGCTTCTTGCCAGCATCGCGATTCGCCAGTTGGTGGTAAAGCCCCTTGTCAGCTACAACCGCAGCATCAAGAACGGCGAGATCTTCCCCGTTGTCGGTGCGGCCGAGCTGCAGAACCTGGCAGTTACCTACAACCGCGTGTATCGGGAAAGCGAGGAAAAACAGCTGCTCATCCGCCATCAGGCCGAGCACGACCCGCTAACCGACTTGCTCAATCGCGGCTCGTACGACCGTCTGGTTGCCATGCACGAGGAAGCGGCCGCCCCGTTCGCGCTTATCCTTGTGGATGTTGACACCTTCAAGCAGGTGAACGACACCTACGGCCACGAAACCGGCGATCAGATCTTGAAGCGTGTGGCAAGCCTGCTGAAAACGACGTTCCGCAGCATCGACTTCGCCTGCCGTATCGGCGGCGACGAGTTTGCGGTGATCATGGTGGAAATGACCAGCGACTTGGCCTACACCATCGAAGAGAAGATCGGGTTCATCAACCAGAAGCTGCAGAACCCCGAAGACGGCCTGCCGCCGGTTTCCCTTTCGGTGGGCGTTGCCTTCACCGATCGCGAGAACCCAGGGGAGAGTCTGTTCAAGGATGCGGACATCGCCCTGTATCGCACCAAGGAAAACGGGCGCAACGGCATTACCTTCTATTAGGAAAGGGTTGGCTGGCCCTTCGGCGGCGTTGTGTGCAGCGGTGCGCAGGCCGTTCGGGCTTGTTGCCAGCATCGGTGGGCCCGGTTGGCATCGCCCCTGCCCGCTCTCTTTGACGTGCGGCGAAAAAGTCCTTCTAACGCGCTTCCCTAGATGGCGATGATGGTGTTGGGAACCACCACGTAATCGACGGGGATGTCGTAGCGGTCGGTGGGCAGGGGCTCGCTTGCCAGCTGGTTGGGGCGGGCAAGGGCCACCTTCGTTCCGCCGAACCCTGCCAGGAAGCGGTCGTAGAACCCGCCGCCGTAGCCGATGCGGAAGCCCAGCGCGTCGAAGGCAAGCCCCGGCACCAGGCACAGCGCTTCTGCCATGTCTTCAGCTGAAAGGGGCGCGCTAAGGTGCGCTGCCGGTTCCAGGATCCCCTTGCAACCCGGCTCCAGGTCGGCGAACGATGTTATTTCATAGAAGTGCATCTGGTGGTTTTCGGCGCAACGCGGCACGGCAACCCGCTTGCCGTCTTCGAGCGCCTTCTCGATGATGCCATGGGTGTGCACCTCGGTGTTGTAGGAAACGTAGGCCAGCAGCAGGTTGGCTTCTTGGTATGCCGTGAACCCGAGGAACTGATGCTGGATGGCCGAATCCTGCCGCATGCGGTCTTTTTCGGGAAGCGCCTTGCGGATATCCAGGTATTTCTGCCGAAGGAGCTTTTTCTGCGCGCTTGCTTTCTCGGCGGGTTCCATGGGCATCCTTTCACCGTGTTCTACTTACCCGCTGATTATCGCACTCAAATGTTGCGCACGGGCAAAACAGAGGCCTCGGGGGAAACCAGGGCGCCTTCTGCGCGGTTCGCCTCGGGCGCTGCCTGCTGGGTGCGTTCGCGCTTCTTGAAGGTTAGCGCCAGGGCAAATGCGACAACGGCCAGCACCAGGGCGAACAAGAAGCCCCAGTGGGCGCCCTGTGCGAATGCGGCACTGGAATCGGTACCGCCGGTGCCCAGGAATGCGCTGGACCCGGTGGCTACCAGGTAGGTGGCGATTGCAGTGCAGACGGCGCCCATAACCTGCTGCATGGTGTTGATCATGGTGCTGCCGTCGGTGGAAAGGCGCGGCGGCAGGGAGGAAAGCGCGTGTGT
>CAVDWN010000187.1:0-3273 GCA_963612535.1 Sphaerochaetaceae bacterium | reverse complement strand
GCGGCGTGATCCTTAAGGAGAGAAGATGGCCCACGTTTCTGACATCTACGGATCGATGGTGTTCAATGAGCATGTAATGAAGGAACGCCTTCCTTCCGCAACGTACAAGAGCCTTGCCAAAACCATCAAGGAGGGCAAGGCGCTCGATATCGAGGTTGCCAACGTTGTTGCCCATGCCATGAAGGAATGGGCCATCGAGCACGGTGCAACCCACTACACCCACTGGTTCCAGCCGCTTTCCGGCATCACCTCTGAAAAGCACGACAGCTTCCTTGATCCGGTGGGCGACGGCACCGCCATCATGACCTTCTCGGGCAAGGAGCTTATCCAGGGCGAGCCCGACGCATCCAGCTTCCCCTCCGGCGGCCTGCGCGCCACCTTCGAGGCCCGCGGCTACACCGCATGGGATCCCACCAGCTACGCCTTCATCAAGGACGAGGTGCTGTGCATCCCCACCGCATTCTGCTCCTACACCGGCGAGGCTCTTGACAAGAAAACCCCGCTGCTTCGCTCCATGAGCGCCGTGAACGAGCAGGCTCAGCGCGTGCTGAAGTTCTTCGGCGAAGACGGCCACCGCGTGGTTTCCACCGTGGGTGCCGAGCAGGAGTACTTCCTCATCTCCGAGAAGGACTACGTGAAGCGCCAGGACCTTATCGTTACCGGCCGCACGCTGTTCGGCGCTGCACCGCTTAAGGGCCAGGAGCTTGAAGAGCACTACTTCGGCGCCATCCGCCCCACCGTCAACGAGTTCATGAAGGAAGTCGACGACGACCTGTGGGCACTCGGCGTTTCCGCCAAGACCAAGCACAACGAGGTTGCCCCCGCTCAGCACGAGCTGGCACCCCTGTTCACCAACTCCAACCGCGCCATCGACGAGAACCTGCTCACCATGGAGAAGATGCGCCTGAACGCTTCGCACCATGGCCTGGTTTGCCTGCAGCATGAAAAGCCGTTCGAGGGCATCAACGGCTCCGGCAAGCACAACAACTGGTCGCTTTCCTACGACAAGGTGAACCTGCTCGATCCGGGCGACGACCCCATGGACAACCTGCGCTTCCTCATCTTCCTGGCTTGCGTGGTCGAGTCTGTGGACGAGTACCAGGAGTTGCTGCGCATGTCCGTTGCCTCTGCCGGCAACGACCATCGCCTGGGCGCCAACGAGGCACCTCCGGCCATTATCTCCATCTTCCTGGGCTCCGAGCTGGGCGCCATCGTGGACGCGCTGATCTCCGGCGACGAGTACCACTCCGCAGAGGGCATTGCCATGGACCTGGGCGTTGCCGTTCTGCCGAAGTTCATGAAGGACAACACCGACCGCAACCGCACCAGCCCGTTCGCCTTCACCGGCAACAAGTTCGAGTTCCGCATGCCCGGTTCCTCGGTGAACCTTTCCGATTGCAACATGATCCTGAACACCGCAATGGCAAAGAGCCTGAAGGGCTTCGCCGATGCGCTTGAGGGCACCGCAGGCGCCGATTTCGAGAAGGCCGCCATCGCCTACATCAAGAAGACGCTCACCGATCATCAGCGCATCATCTTCAACGGCAACGGCTACTCCGAGGAATGGGAGAAGGAAGCCGAGGCTCGCGGCCTTGCCAACAACCGCAACACCGCCGAGGCTCTGCCCTGCTTCGTTTCCCAGAAGTCGCTGGATCTGTTCAACGAGTTCAACGTCCTTACCGAGCCCGAGGTTCGCAGCCGCTACGAGGTGAAGCTGGAAAAGTACAACAAGCTTCTGAACATCGAGGCCCGCACCATGATCCGCATGGCGCGCCGCACCTACCTGCCGGCCATCAACGACTACATGGCAGCGCTGGCCAGCAACATCACCACGGTGAAGGCTGCTGTTGCCGGTGCCGACATGACCGAGACCGAGAAGGTTCTGCAGTGCATCATCGACGGCAGCAACAAGGCTGCTGCGGCAACCCGCGAGCTTATCAAGCAGCATGACGCCGCCGAGGCTATCGAGGATGCCCAGGAGCAGGCAAACGCCTACGCCAACGACGTTATCCCGGCAATGGAGGCCCTCCGCGCCGAGATCGACGCCCTGGAAGTTGTTGTGGAGCGCGACTACTGGCCCGTTCCCACCTACAACGACATCCTGTTCTACGCATAAGCGGAAAACAGCAATCGTTCCTGAAAGCCGGCCCTCGGGCCGGCTTTCTTTGATTTGCGGGGAAGGATTCTAAATACTAAAATCCAATGAATTGACTTTTTGAAGTAAGCAGAAAGGGAGGGCGGGCAATGAACAATGCCAAATGCCATCCAATGGCAAAGCGACTGCTGTCTGCGCTGTTCGCCATTGCGTTGGTTACGGGCCTGGTGCCCATAAGCGCGTATGCGGCAACCGGCGACAGCCAGAGCGCTACACCGGCGGAAACCACGCAGAGCCAAGAGCAGGGGACTCAGGTCACCGGTAAGGGCCCCATCGCTTCTTCGAATAAAAACGGTGTAGCCGGCATCGAAAACGCAATCAGCCTCGCCGACAACGGCATAAGCCTTGCTTCTAGTGACGACGACGTGTGGAGGTACAACGGCGAGCAAGGGATAACTGAAAAAGCCATATACAACAAGTTGGCGGCGACTTTCAAATACAGACTCGGTTTTTGTGGTCTCCCTTATTCAGGGTACAAAATAGAAGATAAAATGTTCACCACAGCTTCTGCTTCTAGCGACAAGTTATTGTATCCCGAGTCAAGGACATATAATGTCGTTGGGGCCATAAACTTCGTCAGGTGGAGGAACGTGGGCGACCTCACCTTCCAAAAGCAGTGGGACACTACTTTTTCTATCACCCCTGCTGGCGAGGGCTCAATAGTTAAACAAGACGGCTCTTCTTTTGTCGATAACAAGGACACCAGCAACGATAAAGCTACGGTTAAGTTCAAGGTAGAGAAGGTTAACGGGAAGAACGTTACCGTTAATCGCTACAATTCCAAGGGCAATAAGCTTTTCGATAAGGATCAGCCCACTTTGGTCGGAGAAGACGAGAAATACATTACCTATAGCGTCACGGCTGACCGAAACTCTACCGTCAAGGTTGAGTACAAGGCGACATCGGCTTAAACTTACCGCTACTTTTAATAGGTGCCAGAGTGCCAGTAGGGTAGTGCCAGTAGGGTCAGTCCCTACTGGCACGCTAAAGCAGCTAATCAAACAGGAGCCCGACCACCCGGTCGGGCTCCTTTTGCCTGCACTGAAAAGCCGGCCTTTAGGGTCGGCTTTCTTTATGTTGCAGGGAGGTTCGCGTTGTGGGGGAATTCGCGCTAGGGA
>CAVDWN010000186.1:0-3299 GCA_963612535.1 Sphaerochaetaceae bacterium | reverse complement strand
GAAAAAAGGTGTTGCGCTCTTCTTCAAGATGCGTATAATAAATTCCTGCGTCACGAAGAACGCACCGAATTCCTCGGTAGCTCAACGGCAGAGCATCCGGCTGTTAACCGGAGGGTTGTAGGTTCGAATCCTACCCGGGGAGCCAGAAACATCAAGCCCGCTTATGCGGGCTTTTTCTTTATTTTGGCAGGCTTGAATCCCCCCCTATGCGCACCGAGGTGACCCTATGACTTCCATCCTGTTCCTTTGCCATGGCAACATCTGCCGCTCGCCTATGGCCGAGTTCGTCATGAAAGACCATCTTCGCAAGGCAGGGCTTGAGGATATCGTTGCCGTTGAATCTGCGGCGCTCCACCGCGACGAGATAGGCAGCGACACCCATTACGGTACCAAGGACATGCTGGATTGCCATAACATCCCCTACGAGCCACGTGCTGCACGTCTGGCAACGAAAGCCGACTACGACCGGTTCGACTACCTTATCGGGATGGACGGCTACAATCTGCGCGACATGCGCCGACTGTATTCCAACGACCCTGCAGGCAAGGTGAGCCTTCTGATGGACTGGGTCGGCGAATCGCGTGATGTGGCCGATCCCTGGTACACCGGCGACTTCCAAACCACCTTCAACGATGTGGACGCCGGATGCATCGCCCTGCTTGAGCACCTGAAGAACTGCCTAGGGCGCTAACGCGATGGACAACGAGTTCCAGAAACGCTGGGAGCGCATCCAGCAAGCTATCGCCACAGAGATCTCCGGCGAGACGAAACCCAAGGTTTCCAGCGGGCGAACCCTATTCGGCATCAAAAGCGAAGGGGAAGCCAAAATGGACATCTTCGCCAAGCAGATCGAAGAGGAATACGCCGCCGAACGCCGTGCAAAGAAAGAACAGGGAGAATGCCGCGCTTCCGATGGAGAGCGCAAGGACCCCGAAGAAGAGCAATAGGAACCAACGTTTGCCGGCCCCTACTGCCCTGCCCTACCCTAGCCGCGGAGGTCTTCGAGCACGTAGCAGAAGTGGATCTTCGGGTTGCGCGAGAAATCTTCCGGGATGGTCTGGGCGGTGACGTCCTTGATGCCCAAACCGCAGGCGCGGACCTTGGTGTCGTCGAGCTTGAACGAGCGCAGGTTGCCCGAGAACACGATTTTCCCGCCCGGCGCCAACAGGCGGCGAACCAGCCGCAGAAGCTCAGCGTGGTCGCGCTGGATGTCCCACGTGCGCTGGCCCATGGTCTTCGAGTTCGAGAACGTAGGGGGATCGACGAACACCAAATCGTAGCTGCCCGCTTCCTCTTCGGCGGCACGCTCGATCCAGGAAAGCACATCGGCGCGCACAAAACGATGGTTGCCACCCGTAAAGCCCGAGCG
The DNA here is from genome assembly GCA_963612535.1 of Sphaerochaetaceae bacterium. Lineage (GTDB taxonomy): Bacteria > Actinomycetota > Coriobacteriia > Coriobacteriales > Eggerthellaceae > Anaerotardibacter. The sequence continues at coordinate 1,930 of CAVDWN010000186.1, read as the reverse complement.
CTGCATGTTGCGCTTCGCCCAATCCAGATAGGTCTGGCTCATGTCCACCGTGGTGGTGGAAGAGGCTCCGCCCGCGGCGGCATACACGGTTGCCGTGCCCGTATAAGCGAACAGGTTGAGGAAGCGCGTATCGGCAGCCATTTCACCCACCATACCGCGCGTTATGCGGTGATCGAGGAACAAGCCCGTGTCCAGGTAGCCCGAAAGATCCAGCTCGAAAGGATGGCCCGCCTCCTCTACCGTGATGCGATGGGAAACGTGCTCTTGCCTGCGATACTGAGAGCCGCCCTTGGCCTGACGGCGCACACGGGTGAACAGGCAGTCTTCGGGCACGCCGAGCAGCACCGGCGCTACCGCGCAGGCGTCCTTGAAGCGGCATGACGCCTTCTGAGGGTCGATTTCCTTAGGTGCTTGGTATTCGGTTACCAGCAGGTTCGCATTACCCGTGCCCTGCTCTTCGAACATATCCACCGCTACCGCATAATCTGGCAGGTCGGCATCGTAGATGCGATATGCATGGATGCCGTTCTTCTTCGCCCATTTGCGCCGCGCCTTCGCCATCTTCCGCAAGCGTGCAGCGAACTGCAATGCATGATCGGAGGACACGGCAACCTTCACCTCGTTGCCGTCGAGCGTAACCAACGGCGCCTCGATGATGGTGGTGTGCCCCAATCGATAGCTGCGCAGCGTGGCCTCTATGGCGCCGTTGTACACGGGAAGCGTTTCCTGCGCCTCGAAGCCCGCGGAAACGTCGAAGTCGGCATCGGGCGTGATAACCACCATATCCCACGAATCGGGAAGGATGCGCAGGCCCTTTTGCAAATGGCCGTAGAAGCCTTCCAGCCCATGAGCCAGAAGGCGCATGCCATAGGGCGGGTTGATGGCCACGAACCCGCCCTGATCAAGCGCTACCTGGTTCTGCTGCAGGCTGGTTTCCAGATCCCCGCAATCGGCGCAGCCGAACGTTACCAGCTTGGAAAAGCCCAAACGGCGCGCGTTCCCACGCGCAATGCCCACCGCTTGCGAATCGATATCGAAACCGAACAGGCGCGGCGCGCATTCCATACCCGTCTCGAAGCGCTCGTCGGCATCGGCAAGCAGATCGTCGAAGGCATCGGCATCGAAATCGGCGCAACCCTCGAAGCCCCAGTAGTCGCGAGAGAGGCCAGGGGCACGATCGGTGGCTATCATAGCGGCCTCAAGCACCAGGGTGCCGCTGCCGCAAGCAGGGTCCACGAACACCGGGGCATCGGCCGCGCCATCATGGCCCGCGCGCTTGGCAGCTGCACGCCGAAGGGCGGGAGAAGCCAAGCGGTCCCAGCCGCCCCACACCAGCATACCTGCCGCCAGAGCCTCCTTAAGCGGAGCCTCTACCTGTTCGCCCGGAACGCGGTAGCCGCGCCGATGCAGCGATTCGCCGGCATAATCGATGGAGACCGTTGCCTTGTTTCCGTGAAGGGAAACCCAGATGGGAACATCGGGGCGCTGCGTGCTCACATCGGGGCGCTTGCCACGGGCGCTGCGCAGGCAATCGCAGACCGCATCCTTTACCTTCAAGCCGGTGAACTGCGTGTTGCGAAGCGCTTCGTTGGTTCCGCGCGCCGTTACGGCAATCGTTGCGCCATCGCCCACCACGGCAGCCCAAGGCAATGCCTTCACGCCCTCATAGAGCGCATCGGCGCTCTGCGCATCCACGCGGCCCATCACGCGCAGCACGCGCGAGGCGATGCGCGACCACAGGCACACACGGTAGCCATCCGTCTTGCTGCCGAAGAACGCCACCCCGCCCTTCAAGGGGCGCACGCTGCGCGCACGAAGACGCTTCAGCTCATCGGCCAGGATATGCTCGAACCCCTGCGGGCAAGTGGCGAAGAATTCAAGTTTTTCGTTGTCCATAGAGGGCTCTCCAATAATCACAAGGGTTCGGTTT
>CAVDWN010000185.1:0-3302 GCA_963612535.1 Sphaerochaetaceae bacterium | reverse complement strand
TGGGCGCCGGTTTCCTTCGCTGCGGCCAAGACCTTGTCTTGATCCAGGTAGGTAAGAGCCGCCGGGCCTTCGCCTAGGAACACCGCCTCGTCGGCGCCGGAGACATGCAGGCTGTCCTTGTCGGCGGCGGCATACACCGCCACGCTCTTCAGGCCCATCTTCGCGATGGTGCGCTCGGCGCGCACGGCGATGGCGCCGCGGTTGGCTATGAGGATCTTGGTGAACATGGCGCCTACTCCGCATCCCAGATGATCATGCGGACCGGGGTGGGGTTGTAGGCGTTGCAGGGGTTGTTCAGCTGCGGGCAGTTGCTTACCAGCACCTCAACGTTGGCTAGTGCCTTCATCTCCACGTACTTGCCCGGTGCGCTTACGCCGTCGTCGAACTTGTAGTAGCCGTCTTCGGTGATGGGCACGTTCATGAAGAAGTTGATGTTGGGTGCCAGGTCGCGCTTCAGGAAGCGGTCTTCCTCGTCTTGGGACATCTCCAGCATGAAGCTGTCGCGGCAGTTGTGCATGTACTCCTTCTCACGGGCGTAGCGCACGGTGTTGCTCTGGGAAGAGCAGCAGCCGCCCAGGGTGTCGTGGCGCCCGGTGAGATCGGCGGTGATCTCCAGCAGGGGCTTGTAGCTTTCGCTGCGCAGGATGGTTCCGGTGGTGAGGTAGATGTTCTGCTGGCCAACGATGGTGGCAACCGCAGAGTAATGGTCGGCCGGGTCTTCAAGGTTGAAGAAAGTGGTGTCCACAGCCTGGTTGCCGCAGACGTCCAGGATGCGCAGGGTTTGGCCGGGTTTCAGCTCGTGCGACCAGGCACGGCCTGCCTCTACCGTCTCGTCGTAGATTGCGTTTGCGGGGTCCAGCTCGCTGGCCTTTTCGATGAATCCAAACATGGTGTCTCCTTGGTTAGTGTTCTCTTACTTGCCCAGCAGGTTGTGGTAGTCCCAGGTGTTCTGGAACGCGCGGAAGTTCTCGGTGCGGAACTGCACGCATTCGTCGTTCAGGTCTACCGGTGGGGCGTCGTAGACGGTTACCTCGACGGGGACGGAAGGATAGGTGGGGGAAGGATCCAGCGGGTTGGGGGTGTTGGAAAGGATTACCACGCTGTCCATCTCGGTGCGCAGGGTGACGGTGCTGCCTTCCTGGCACCAGTCCTCGGCGAAGTGCAGGCCGCCGTCTTCAGTGACGTACACCTTGGTGAAGAGGTTCACGCAAGGAACTAGATCGCGCATGCTCAGGCCGTTGCGCACCAGCTCCATGGCCACGTTGTCCATGCCGTTGCGGTTCCATTCGTTGTGCTGTTCCTGGTAGGTGCTGGCACCGTACTTTTCCTCGGTCATCTGACGGGTGGTAAGGCCGGTGATACTGTCGTGCCAGCCAAGGCTGTCTTCCACGATGCTCGCCAGCACGCGGCCGTTGTCGCTCATAAGCACGTTGCCGCGCGTGAGATGCTGGGTGTACTGGGCCTTCAGGGTGTCGGGCATGTTGTAGCGCTCGGTTTTGTCGTACAGGTTGTACATGAGCAGGGCCACGTTGGCGCCTTTGCCCAATGCCTTGAAGTGGACGTACTTGCCGGTGCCGATGGCTCCAGACCATTTCTCGCCGGGCCTCAAGACTTTCTTCCAGATGCACTGCATGGTTTTCTCCTAACTGTTGGTTTCCTGTATTGATGGGGTGGCCGGTGCACGGTCATCGGCACGGCCGGGTGGTGGTTGGATGGCGCTAAGCGTTCTTCGCCCACACGATGGGGGCATGCAGATCGGCTTCGGCCTGGGCAATCTGCTCTTCAACCGGGAAGCCTGCCTCCTTTGCCTCCTTGTAGAAGCTCAGGGTGTCTTCGCGCTGTTCGGTGACGGCGCGGATGTAGAGGATCTCGCTTTCCACGGTGCGTTCCTCGTGGAGCTCGGCCAACTCCGCCTTCTCGGCTTCCTCATCGGCTGCGGTGCGCGGGCAGAATGCCGCTACAGCGAAATAGGTGATAAGCGAAGCGCCGAAGCAGATGAAGGTGTTCCAGCCGTCGATGTCGGCGGTGAGCCAGGGGTTCTCGAAGTACAGCAGCGTGTTCTCGGCACCGTAGATGGTGGGGGTCAGCACGAAGAATGCGATGCGCAGCACCAGGCCAACCGAGCACGAGGCGAATACCGCTGCCTTGCTGCTGCGCTTCCAGAACAGGCCGCCGAACAGCGCGGGGATAAGGCAGCACAGCATAAGGTCGAACGCCAGGGTAAGCAGGATGCCGGTTGCGGAAAGGCGAGCAGCGATGAGGATGCCTGCCAGCGCCAGCGGGATCATGCACAGGCGAACCCAAAGCAGCTGAGGGTCTTTGCGGTTGACGTTCACGTTGCGGCGGAAGCCGCCGATGTTGCGGACGATCATCTCGGAAACGCTGAGGATGGCGCCCGATGCGGTGGAGAAGGAAGCTGCCACCAAGCCCGAAAGAACGATGACGGCGATGAAGGAAGGTGCGTAGTTGTCCAGGAACTCATAGAGGACCGAGGTTTCCTCGCCGGTGATTCCTAAGGTGTTCGCGCAGGTGCCGGCAATCAAGCCGTACACAATGCCCACGGCCATTACCAAGAATGCGCTGATGTAGCAGGCGTTGCGTGCGGTTTTGGGACTCTTGGCGCTGTAGATGCGCTGTTGGAAGTCCAGGGCAACGATGTCGCCTATGCCAAGGGATATGATGGTTGCCCAGTTGATGGCGGCTCCCTGGGAGGCGTCGGTGAGCTGACCCATGTCGAAGATGCCCAATCCCTCAGGTGCGGTAAAGCCCCAGTTGGTGAACACGAACACGCCGATTACCACGGTGGCAACCAGGGTGATCACCATCTGGATGGCGGCAGTGTAGGCGTCGGAGAGCAGGCCGCCGCACAGCGTGTACAGCAGCACCAGGCCGGCCATGATGAACAGGCCCGCAAGGTAGGGGATGCCTAAGAAGTACTCGAACAGAAGGCCGATGGCAACCAGGTTGCCTGCCAGCAGGATGACGTAGGCCAAGATCATCACGCAGGCCGCAAGGATCTCGAACTTGTGGCCGTACTTGATGCGGAAGAAATCGCCCAGGGAAAACAAGCCCATCTCATTCATGGGCTTCGCCACGAAGATGCCCGAGAGCAATAGGGCGATGCCCAGGCCGATTGCCAGAAGGGCGCCTGCCCAAAAGCCCGAGGCAACGCCCAGGTCCATGTTGCCTACGGTGGCGTTTGAGTCCACTGCGGCAACCATAAGTGCAGGTGCCACCAGGTAGATGGGCATGTTTCGGCCTGCTACCAGGAAGTTCTGCGAGTCGCCTTCCACCTTGCGGCC
>CAVDWN010000184.1:0-3309 GCA_963612535.1 Sphaerochaetaceae bacterium | reverse complement strand
GCCAAATCCATGGCAAACCCATAGAGAATACGGGGCAACGGTTATAGAATAGGAACATTCATCACCCAATCGAACATGCTGCCCTGCCGCGCACCGCCCCGTGCGCGCTTGGGCATGCTTGCTCAATGGCCGCCCAGCGCCGGCCGCCGGGCAAGCCGACGAACCGAACAAAGAAAGGCCTCCCCACCTTGAGATTCACCCAAACCTGGCACTCGTTCTTCGACCGCAAGACCCCTAACGTGGTTCTGCGCCTGCTGGTTATGCTGGCCGGCGTTTCCATCGTTTCCGCATCGGTGGCGCTCACGCGCGCAACGGGGCTGGGCACTTCGCCCGTGTCGTGCTTCCCGGCTACGCTTTCGTACCTCACCCCGTATTCCACCGGCGTCTGCACCTTCGTCATGAACGTGCTGTTCGTGTTCATCCAGATTGCCCTGCTGCGCCGCGACTTCAACCCCGTGCAGCTGCTGCAGATACCCTATGTGTTCGTGTTCTCGGCGCTCATCGACGTGTTCGTGCCCGTGTGCGAGCTTATCCCCATGGGCAACTACGGCCTTCAGGTGCTGTGGAGCGTGGTGGGATGCTTCATGACGGCATTCGGCGTGTTCCTGCAGGTGAAGGCAAGCTTCCTTACCCTTCCCGGCGAAGGCATCATCCTGGCAATCTCGCGCGTTACCAAAGTAGCGTTCCCCAAGATCAAGGTTGCGTTTGACAGCACCAACGTGGTGGTTGCGGCCGTTGTTTCCCTGGCGTGCTCCGGCGGGCTGTACGGCGTGCGCGAGGGAACCATCTTGGCCGCGCTCGCCGTGGGCACCATCGTGGGGCTGTTCAACAAGGTGCTTCCCCGCTTCGAGCAGTTCTGCCCGGTGCAGGGCCACATCACCCTTACCGCTGCCGGCATGGACGCGCCTGGCGAAACCGTGCCGCTGACAACCGAGGGCGCAACCACCCCGCTGGTCATCACCATCGGCCGCCAGTTCGGCTCGGGCGGGCGCGAGATCGGCCAGGCCGTGGGCAAAGAACTGGGCATCCCCGTGTTCGACCACACGCTCATCGAGCTGACGGCCGAGGAATCGGGCCTTACGCGCAGCTACATCGCGGCGCACGAGCAGGAAGTGCGCGGCGGCCTGCTGTACAACCTGTACATGCAGAGCTTCCAGCGCTTCGGTTCCGATGCTCAGGATATGGACCCCATCTGGCTGGCGCAGGCGCGCGCCATCACCAAGCTGGCCGACGCAGGCAGCTGCGTTATCGTGGGGCGCTGCGCCAACTTCATTCTGAACGGGCGCGACAACGTGTTCGACGTATTCGTCCATGCACCCCTGGTGCCGCGCATCGGGCGCGTGATGGAACGTGAGAACGTGGACCACATGAAAGCCGCCGAGAGCATAGAGCGCATCGATGCAGAACGTGCCGAGCACTGCCGCCACTTTGCCGGCAAGGAATGGGGCGCTTCCGAGAACTACCAGCTTTCGCTTGATTCTTCGTTCCAACCCGCTGCCGAGAACGCGAAGCTCATCGCCAGCCTTGCGCGCAAGGCGTTCCCCAACGCCCCGCTTACGCCCAACCCCGAAAAGCCTAAGGCGAAGTAGCGCAGAGGCTCCGCAAACATGGCGGTTCGTATATCATCAGAGCCGAACGAATTGAAAGGAACGCGAAAGATGACCGACCAGCAAAAGCCCGTCCGCGTACGCTTCGCCCCCTCGCCCACCGGCGAGCTGCACATCGGCGGCGCACGCACCGCAATCTTCAACTGGGCGTTCGCCCGCGCAACGGGTGGCACCTTCATCCTGCGCATCGAGGACACCGACCCCGAGCGCTCCACCGAAGAGAACAAGCAGGTTATCCTCCGTGGCATGCGCGGCCTAGGCCTGAATTGGGACGAAGGCCCCGAGGTTGGCGGCGAGTACGGCCCCTACCTGCAAACGCAGCGCTTCGACACCTACACTGCCGCACTCGAGCGCTTGAAAGAAAAGGGCGCGGTGTACCCCTGCTTCTGCACCAAAGAGGAAATCGACGCCAAGCGCGCCGCGGCCGAGGAAAGCGAAGGCGGCTATTCCGGCTACGACCGCACCTGCCGTTGCATTTCCACCGAGGAAGCCCAGCGCCGCATAGACGCCGGCGAGCCGCACGTGTGGCGCCTGAAGGTTCCCGAAAACCACGGCCCCATCGAGTTCGACGACGCCGTATACGGCCATATGAGCTTCCCCGCCGACGTTATGGACGACATGATCCTGGTGCGCACCGACGGCACCCCCACCTACAACTTCGCGGTGGTGTGCGACGACACCAACATGGCCATCACCCACGTTATCCGCGGCGACGACCACCTTTCCAACACCCCGCGCCAAATCCTTATCTACGAGGCGTTGGGATACGAGGTGCCCACCTTCGCGCACCTTTCCATGATCCTGGGATCCGACGGGCGCAAGCTTTCCAAGCGCCGCAACGCCACCAGCGTGGAGCAGTACCTGAAGATGGGCTACCTGCCCGATGCGCTGGTGAACTTCCTTGCGCTTCTGGGCTGGAGCCTGGATGGCGACACCACCATCATCCCGCGCGATGTGCTGTGCCAGAACTTCAGCCTGGACCGCATCACCAAGAAGGACGCCATCCTGGACGAAACCAAGCTGGATTGGATGAACGGCGAGTACATCAAGGCCATGGGCGCAAGTGCCTGGGTAGATGCCGTGGCACCGTTCCTGGTTGAGGCCGGCCTTACCACCGAAGAAGACATCGCGCAGCGCCACGAGTGGTTCGAGAAGCTGTACCCGCTGGTCGCCGAACGCATGAAGCGCCTTACCGAGGCGCCCGAGAAGCTGGCGTTCATCTTCGCCGGCGACAGCGTTGAGCTGGATGAGAAATCGGTGCAGAAGAACCTGCTGAAGGAAGGCTGCCGTGCCGACGAGGTTCTGGCGGAAGTGCGCGCCATCCTTGCCGACGAGAGCATTGCCTGGGAATGCGACCCGCTGCAGGATACGGTTGCCGAGCTGGCGGAAAAGCTGGACCTGAAGAAGAAGCTCATCTTCCAGCCTATCCGCGTTGCCATCACCGGCTCGCAGGTTTCGCCGCCGCTGTTCGAATCCATCGAGCTGATGGACCGCGCCACGGTGGTTGCCCGCTTGGACAACTCCATCGCAAAGGTGTTCGGTGCCTAACGCACCCGAACAATCCGCTTCCCCCAATGCCGCCTGCGCCACCCGCGCTGGCGGCATTGATTCGCTTGCGCCCGAAACCATCTTGGGAGCAAATGCGCAAACGGAAGACGAGCTGATAGAGCAGATCGTTGCCGCCGCGAAGCAGATGGAGGAA
>CAVDWN010000183.1:0-3332 GCA_963612535.1 Sphaerochaetaceae bacterium | reverse complement strand
CCGTCGCAGGCAACGGAGGAAGGCATCTGAACCTCGTCGCGGCCACCGATCCAGATGGCGGTGGAAAGCTGCGGGGTTATGCCGCAGAACCACTTGTCGCGCCAGTTCTCGGACGTACCGGTTTTACCGGCAACCGGCTGGCCGTTGTCGATGGAGGCGCCGCGGCCGGTGCCGCTGGTTACAACGCCCTTCATAACATCGGTGGCGGCCTGGGTCAGCGCTGTGTCGAGCACCTTTTCGCCAGTGGTGTTGGCCTGGTAGATAACGTTGCCGTTGGAATCCTTGATGGACTCGATGCAGATTGCCTCGTGCTTGGTGCCGCCGTTGGCGATGGTGGCATAGGCCTGCGCCATCTCGCGCACGGTAACCTCTTCGGAGCCAAGGGTGATGGAAGGATAGGCGTCCAGCGAGGTTTCGATGCCGCACTTCTTGGCCATTTCGACCACCTTGTCGGCGCCGATCTTGGTGCACAGCTGGGCAAAGCCGGTGTTGGAGGAAACGGCGAAGGCGCTGGCGATGGAACGGGTGCCGTAATTGGTGCCGCCGTAGTTTTCAACCTTCCAGCCGTCCAAGGTAACGCTGGAAGTGCAGTTCAGGTTGGTTTCGGGCGAAACGCCTGCGTTCAATGCGGCAAGCAGGGTGAAGGTCTTGAACGAAGAGCCGGGCTGGCGCTTTGCCTGCGTTGCCAGGTTGTACTCGTTGCTGTCGTAATCGCGGCCGCCGATGAGCGCCTTGATGTAGCCGGTGTTCGGATCCACCGAAACCATGGCCAGCTCAAGGTTGCTGGAAAGCGTTTTCAGCTTGGCGTTGGCGGCCTTTTCGGCGGCATCCTGGATTTCCGGGTCGAGCGTGGTGGTAACCACCATGCCGCCCTTGAACACCTCGTCGGTGGAATAGTTCTGCAGCAGCTGCTGGCGCACATAGCTGGTGAAGTACTTGTACTTGTACATGCCGTCGCCCGAGCTTACCGCAGAAACGTTCAGGTTCAGCTCTTCCGCCTGGGCGGCATCATGCTGTTCCTGGGTGATAACGCCGTTGGAAAGCATGCGGTCGAGCACCAGGTTGCGGCGCTGCTTGCAGTTGTTGGGGTTGTCGATGGGGTTGTTGTAGGTAGGGCTCTGCGGGATGCCGATAAGCGTGGCAGCCTGGGCCAGGGTAAGGTCCTTGGCGTCCACGGAATAGTAGCGCTGGGCCGCGGCCTGGATGCCGTAGGCGCCCTGGCCGTAGTTGATGGTGTTCAGGTACATCTGCAGGATGTCCTGCTTGGAGTAGATTTCCTCCAGCTTGATGGCGATGTACGCCTCGCGCACCTTGCGCTTCAGGGTGGATTCCTGCGCTTCATCAGCCAAGATGGTGTTGCGCACGAACTGCTGCGTGATGGTGGAAGCGCCTTCACGGCCGGTGTGCGTCACGTTCACCCACACCGCGCGGGCGATGCCCATAAGGTCGATGCCGTTGTGCTGGTAGAAGCGCTCGTCTTCTGTGGCAACGGTGCCCTTGGTAACGTAGTCGCCCATCTGGCTGAGCTCGATGGGGTCGCGGTTCTCTAGGAAGAACTCCGCCAAAAGCGTGGTGCCGTCGTTGGCGTACACCTTGGTTTTCTCGGCGTAGTTGTATGCAGAAGCATCGGTGTAATCTGGCAGGTCCTGCAGCCATGCCGAGCACATTGCCACAGCGGCAATGCAGCACGCAACGAGCGCAGCACCTAAAACAGCAAGCAGAACGCCGGGCTTGAAGCCAGACCTACCTGGCCGGGCGTGCCTGCTCCTTCTACGACGTGTAGCCATTCAACCTCCCAAATACAGTTCCCGTCATTTTATCATGATGGAAACTGCACCTAGGAAAGCGCATAACTACGCCAGCTTCTTGTCCTCTTCGAGCTTCTTGGCGCCCAGCTCTATCTGCTCGGCAACAACCGCGTTGCCGGTGCCGCCGAACGTGGTGCGGGCAGCCACGATGGATTCCAGGTCGAGCGCCTCGGTGATGTCGGCCTCGAACAGGTCGGATGCCTGCTTGAAGTCTTCCAGGGAAAGATCGTCCAGGTCGCAGCCGCGCTTGTCGCACAGAAGCACCAAGTGGCCCACGATCTCGTGCGCCTTGCGGAAGGGCAGGCCCTTCTTCGCCAGGTAGTCGGCCACGTCGGTGGCGGCCAGGTAGCCCTTCTTCGACTGGGCGCGCATGGCGTCGGCGTTCACCTTCATGGTGGAGATCATGCCCTCCATGCACACCAGGCAGTCGTGCAGGGTCTTGCAGGCGTCCATAACGCCTTCCTTGTCTTCCTGAAGATCCTTGTTGTAGGCAAGCGGAAGGCTCTTCATGGTGGTGAGCAGCGCCATCAGGTCGCCCACCACGCGGCCCGACTTGCCGCGGATAAGCTCGGCGAAGTCGGGGTTCTTCTTCTGCGGCATGATGGAGGAACCGGTGGAGTACTCATCGGCCAGGGTGATGAAGCCGAACTCGGAAGTGGACCACAGGATGATTTCCTCGGACAGGCGGGAAAGATGGATCATGGCCACCGAGCAGGCGTAATCCAGGTCAAGCAGGAAGTCGCGGTCGGAAACGGCATCCAGCGAGTTGGGGATCATGTGGTCGAAGCCCAGCTCGTCGGTGGTCTTCTGGCGGTCAAGCGGATAGGTGGTGCCGGCAAGCGCGGCGGAACCCAAGGGGTTGGCGTTGGCGGCATCGAAGGCCTGCTTCACGCGGTTGAAGTCGCGCGTGAACATCCAGAAGTAGGCCATGAAGTGGTGCGACAGCAGCACCGGCTGCGCATGCTGCATGTGGGTGTAGCCGGGAAGGATGGTGCCCATGTTGCTGCGCGCCGCCTGGATAAGGGTTTCGCGCAGGGCGTTCAGGTCGGCCATCAGGCCGCTGGCCAGCTCTTTTGCGTACAGGCGCGTGTCGGTGATCACCTGGTCGTTGCGGCTGCGGCCGGTGTGCAGGCGCGCGCCGGCATCGCCGATGTTCTGGGTAAGCACCTTCTCGATGGACATGTGGATGTCCTCGTCGTTGATATCGAAGGTGAAGTTGCCCTCTTCGATGGTCTTCTCGATCTGGGCCAGGCCGTCGACGATCTTCTGGGCGTCCTCTTCAGAGATAACGCCCTGGGCGGCCAGCATGCGCGCATGGGCACGGGAGCCCGCGATGTCCTCGTGGTACATCGCCTTGTCTACGGGAAGCGATGCGCCGAATTCCTGCGTGAACTCGCTTACGCCCTTTTCGAAACGTCCAGACCACAAAGCCATTGGGAAACTCCTATCTCATGCCAAGGCGCAACGCCCCAGCCTATTGCTTAAGACAAGTACCCATCATAACAAAACAGGGCCCTCCCCTCG
>CAVDWN010000182.1:0-3386 GCA_963612535.1 Sphaerochaetaceae bacterium | reverse complement strand
GTGAGCGATATCAAGAAGCGGCTTTCTGAGGCTTCGGCTGAAGAGTTCGCGGTTTTGGAGCGCTCGCTGTGCGCTGATACGCGCAAGGGCGTGCAGAATGCGCTTGCGGTTGCCAAACGCCGGCTGGATGCCGAAGAGTCGGAGCGCAAGCGCGTTGCGGCATTGTACGGGTTCCAAGCCGAGCTTTCGGGCGGCAAGCTGGTCCTTGGCCTTGACGAGGTGGGCCGCGGCCCCTTGGCTGGTCCGCTTACGGTGGGCGCCGTTGTGCTGCGACAGGACGCGCCGCAGATACTTGGGTTGAACGACTCCAAGCAGGTTCCCGAGCATCATCGGGCAGCGCTTGCCCAAACGGTGAAGGAGCGCGCGCTTGCTTGGGCGATTGTCAACATCCCTCCAGCTGAAATAGACGAGCAGGGCATGACGGCATGCCTGCGAAAGGCCTTCCGCAGCGCCATAGCCGAAATCGAGGGCCAAGGGGTTAAGCCCGAGGTGGTGCTTCTTGACGGCAACCCGCTCCATCTTGACCCGCGGGAAATCAATGTTGTGCACGGGGACGCGCGTTGCGCCTCGATCGCAGCCGCATCGCTCATCGCCAAGGTTTCCCGCGATGCGCTTATGGTTTCCTATGAAGATGAGTACCCCGGCTACGATTTCGCCTCTTCGAAGGGCTACGGAAGCGCGCGGCACCGGGAGGCCATCGTGGCCAAGGGGCTGACCCCTATCCATCGGGTTTCCTTCTGCCAGGGGCTTCTTCAGCAATCGCTGTTCTAGTATCCGTTCGACCAGAACCGACATAGGGTAAGTTGCTCCCACAAAACCCATGGGTATGCCCTTTCAGCTAGCGATACGGTAGGCGGGAGCTAACGATTCTAGGACCTGTCCCTGTGTCGATCTTGGCATAGCAGGGCTTTGTTCTGGGGTTGCCAGCCTTCCTGGGACTGCCGGCTTTCTTGGCTGTTGATTGCCTTGCCCGTGCGGTCGTGCGGCGTGCCGCCATCCGGATTTTCGAACCTTTTTCGCATCGGTTTGCGATCCTTTTCGCATCGCTTTCTCAAGCAGTTTAGATCTGGTTCATACCATATGCCTTGAACAAAGGAGGCAAGATGGTTGAAACCGAAGAGATAACGCTTGAAGAGGCCCCGGCGGCCGAAGCGGGCGGAAAGAGCGAAGCTGCTAAGAAGAAGGGCGCCAAGAGGGGAGTGGCCAACGCCGAGCTTGGCTACCGAGGCGAGCTGGCTGCCGCGCGCTACCTTACGCACCAAGGCTACGAGCTGCTTGAGCGGCAGTTCAAGTGCAGGGCGGGCGAGGCCGACATCATTGCCCGTATCGAGGACTGCATCTGCTTCATCGAGGTGAAAACCCGCACCGGAACAGCGAAGGGCTTTCCCGAGGAAGCGGTAGACGCGCGCAAGAGGGACCGCTACGAGCGCATCGCCGCCTACTACCTGAAAGACCATGTCGAAGAGGAGCTGCGCGTTCGGTTCGATGTGATCTCTATCATCGTGCTGTCCGAGAACCATGCGTTCCTCCGCTACCACAAGAACGCCTACGGGGTTGATTGGTGATGCAGTACCGGTCTGCCTCGCTCCAGAGCGCCACCCTGCGCGGCGTCGAGGCGATCCCCGTTTCGGTGGAAGTGGTGGTGTCCAATGGGCTTCCCTCCTTTTCCATCGTGGGCATGGCCGATGCGGCTATCCAGGAATCCAAGGAGCGGGTGAAGGCGGCGTTCAAGGCGTGCGGGTTCGTGATGCCCAACGACAAGATCGTGGTGAATCTGGCTCCCGGCGGCCTGCGTAAGGCCGGCTCGGGTTTCGATCTGCCCATTGCCCTTGCATTGCTTGCGGCCACCGGCCAGATGGATCCAGCCATAATGCAGGGGAAGCTTGCGGTGGGGGAGCTTTCACTCGATGGCAGCGTTCGCTGCGTTCCCGGGCTGCTTGCCTACCAGAAGTGCGCGTTGGCCAACGGCCTGGGGCTGATATCGGGCGTTCCCGACGAGGGTATTTTGCCTATGTCGGGCTTGGTTTGCAGTCTTCTGGAAAGCCTGGCCCATGTGCGCGAGCCGCGTTTTGCCGCCGCTTTGCCCATGCGGTTGGCCCCTCCAACGGACGAAGGGGACTATTCGGAGGTGCTTGGTCACGAAGCGGCAAAGCGCGCTTTGCAGGTTGCGGCTGCGGGCGGGCACGGGGCCATCATGGTGGGGCCGCCGGGCTCGGGGAAAACCATGCTGGCACAGCGCTTCGGAAGCATCTTGCCCGACCTCGATGAAGAGGCCCGTATAGAAACCGCACTGGTGCATTCTGTCGCGGGAACCGACGTTTCCCGCGTTCTTGCGGGCATCCGGCCATTCCGCAGCCCCCATCACAGCGCAACCGCCGCCGGCTTGGTAGGCGGAGGCTCTCCGCCTCGGCCGGGCGAGGCTTCCTTGGCGCACAACGGGGTGCTTTTCTTAGACGAGATGACCGAATTCAGAGGCTCGGTGCTGCAAACGCTCAGGCAGCCCATGGAAACGGGAAGCATCGTGCTCACGCGCGCTGATGGAACCTATACGTTCCCTGCTCGCTTTCAGCTGCTGGCTGCGGCCAATCCTTGCCCCTGCGGTTATTTCGGCGACTCGAGCGGCCGCTGCAAGTGCGCACCTGCTGCCGTTCAGGCATACCAGAACCGCATCGGCGGACCCTTGCTTGACCGGATAGATATCCGCATCGACGTTTGGCGCGGCGATAGCCGCGAGCTGATGGACCTTAAAGAGGGGTCGAGCTCTGCCCAGCTGCGCGAAGGCGTTCAGCGTGCCAGGGCGTTCAGGGCGAAACGGGGCCCTGCCGCATCCCGCAAGCGCAAGGGGATGCGCGCATTGAAGGAGTCTTGCGGCTTCGACGCCAAGACCGAGGAATTCTTCCTTTCGTTGGCGGAGGGGCGGCAGCTGAGCGCACGCGCCATATCGAAGACATTGCTCATATCGCGCACCGTTGCCGATTTAGAGGAAAGCGAGCATGTGGAGGCTCGGCACGTGGCCGAAGCCTTCGGCCTTCGCTTTGGAGGGGGATTCAATTGGTAGAAAAACCTATGACCGCAGATCAGGCCAAGAAGGCGCATCGCGCGCGCTATTCAAACCTGCCCGTAGTGAAGCTCAAAGGCCCTCGGTACACCTTAGGCAGGGGGCAGAGCGGCTACCCTGATTCGCTTATGACCATCCCCGACCCGCCTGAAACGCTTTTCGCGGTGGGCAACTTAGACGCGCTCAACGACGGCTTGGCCATTGTCGGGGCGCGCAAGGCAACCCCGTACGGATCCTCCGCTGCAAGGAAATTCGCAGCGATAGCGGCGGGCAAGGGGGTGCCCATCGTTTCGGGCGGTGCCTTGGGCTGCGATTCCCAGGCACACTT